>JAJXVK010000174.1 GCA_021782155.1 Pseudomonadota bacterium | reverse complement strand
GCTGGATCTGCGCCGCCGTGTGATTGACGTAGGACCAGACGCCGCTGGGATCTTGGCATAGCTGCATCGTTGTCCAGGCAGTCGGCAGACCGGGCAGCAGGCTCGACAGCACATTGGCCGAGAGGTTCGCTTGGTCGGTCATTTGCGACGGGTAGGTGTAGGCGCTCCCGAGAGCGGAGGACGTAAAGCCCGCGGTGATGGCGGCAGCACAGGCCGCCGTCAGAAGCGCGATCTGCTGCGCCTTCGTCCAGTCAAGACCGGACGGCGTCACCGTCACCACCCCACTCGCAAAGACGTAATCTGCCATGCGTGTGATGTCGAAGTCTGCCGGCGCGGTGATGAACTGCTCCGGCCCCGTGTACTCGTCGGTCGCGGTGCCGACGACTTTGCTGCCTTGGATAATGAGTTTCATGGCTGGGCCTTAGACGTAGATCACACCGAAGATGAATGCAGACCCGTTCCACGGGTCTGTCATCGTCGCTGTACTTTGGAGGGCCATGACGCGAGTGAATGCCGGAACTGTGGTGCTCGTGTTGTGGACATTGACGCTGACTGTTGAGGTGTTCTCCGTTGAGCCAGCGCGGTAGTTGGCGAAGGCGTATGAATACGCTCCGTTGACAGAAGACTGGCTGTACGCCACCAGGATGGCGTTTCCAGTGAGACTGAGGCTCGTCGCAGAAGAACTGATCGACTTCGAGATAACGGTGTACCCCGCATAAGCCTTGAGCGCAGAAATAGCCGTGCTGCTCGCCTGAATAGCACCAAGGGCCGTATCGCTGTTGTAAACCGCGCTGCGCGCCGTGCTGCTGGCGGCCACTGCCGTCATCGCCGTGCTGCTGGCAGCAACCGCCGCGACGTTGGCGTAGCTGGTATAGCTCAAGCCGGTTCCGGCGAGCATCCAGATTCTTACCGCTTGATCGTTCGCATTGACCGCCGTCATCGCCGTGCTGCTGGCGGCCACTGCCGTCATCGCCGTGCTGCTGGCGGCCACTGCCGTCATCGCCGTGCTGCTGGCGATCACTGCCGTCATCGCCGTGCTGCTGGCGGCCAGTTGTCTAGCCGCCCCACGAAACTGCAGCATTTGCTGCCACTCACCTAGATGCCCAGCGTCGCCGCTCAATATAGATTCGAGCGTCGCCCCTGTGGTCGCGCCGGAATTGACATCGTTCAGCAATCGAATTGCGCGGATCATGCCCATGGTATTGTCCTTATTGTTTGATGACGCGAACCGCCCACGTCGAAGCGGTCATGTTTGCGCTGGATGCGCTGGCGTTGCGGATGCTGACGGTCACGGTGTTCGCGGCAGAGATGTAGGCGCTATACGAGAGCAGCGCCTTGTCTGTTGTTGAGGTGCCGAAGCTATCGCCGGGATTGACGATCACGGTATCGCCCAGGGCGGCGCCGGTCACCGTCACTGTGAAGTCGCTCGACGTGACAGAAGCTAGGCTCGTCAGCGTCATCGAGAATGTAGCGGAGAGGAACTTGGCCTCGAAGGCTTGCAGGGTGGCGATATTCGCCTGCGCTGCTACTATGTTGTTCTCGGCGTCCTCGATCCTCTCGTCGTGCACGTAGTAATCGGGAAGCCAGTAGGCGAACGCCACATCCCATGCCGCAGCCTCCAGCAGCCAGCAGCCGCCCGTCGCGGCGAAGCAGGTTTCATCGTCGTCTATCTCAGTGCTACCCGTGGAGAAGATGAACAGGCCGAGGCCGTCGATAATGGCCTGATCGCCGTTGCTGTAGGTGCCGGTGCGCAGGTTGCCACGAGAGGTGTAGTCGAGCGAGATCGCCGACGCGCCGTTGTGGATCTTGTCCCAGGTCGTCCCGTTGTAGATGATGTCGTCGCCCGGCGAGTAGCTAGTGCCGGATACCGTGCCTCCGACACTCACTTTCCAGAATGCGCCCTTGACCGGCGAAGGCGGGTAGGCCGCAGTCGAGGCATCCCACGAGCCCATATAGGTCAGCTCACCGGTAAGCAACGAAGCCGCCTGCTGCGCCCAATACTTCGCGGAATACTCGCCACCTGAAACTGGTGTGCCGAGCTGAGTCGCCCATGCCTGCGCCAGCGCTACCTGCGCCGCGCCGTTGGTCGTGGCGAGGTTGGCCTGCGTCGTCGCCAGCGCTACCTGCGCCGCGCCGTTGGTCGTGGCGAGGTTGGCCTGCGTCGTCGCCAGCGCTACCTGCGCCGCGCCGTTGGTCGTGGCGTCCGACGCGGAGGCAGCCGCCGCCGTTGCGCTCCCCGCTGCCGCCGTAGCACTCCCGGACGCTGACGATGCACTCGCCCCGGCAGCCGAGGCGCTGCCCGCCGCGGCAGATGCTGAGTTGTTGATGCTGGTGAGCAGATCATGCAGGTTGGTGATCGAATCAGCCACCGACAGCAGCAGCGCCCGGCCGGTTTTCTCGTAGAGCTGCTGCACCATCATGGTCAACTTGTCCAGCGCGTTCTCGATCACCTTGGGGTAAAAGCCGCCTTGATTCGGCAGACTCGCCCCTTGTGTCAGGGTGAGGTTGCGTAGGATCGTAATCTGCGCGCCGACCGCCGGCGCCACGGTGGCCGTGACGCTGCCCCCCGGGCTCGCATCCTGGTCGGCGTTGAGCGCGACGGTGTAATCTGTGCCGGCCACCAGTGTGGTGTCGACGGCAACCGCGGCCACGGTGGTGGTACTCACCACCTCGATGTCCGTCGAGGCCTGCACCTTGAACGCAAAGGAGAAGGCGACTGTCACCCCATCGCCGGCGTAAGGCCCCGCTTTATTCGTCGAACTGGCAACAGTCATATCACCCCCTCATTTTCATATTGTCCAGCACGCCCGGCCATGTAACCGCACCGGCTAGTGCGCCCTCATGTCGCCGTGCATCAGACCGTGATACCAGTCGGCCACGTCCTGCGGGTTTTGCGTGCCGTCGCCCACGTCCCACAGGAATTGCGCGGTGCTCGCCGGCTGCCCAGTGGGCAGGCCGAACACGTAGCCCGACGTGGTGATCGCGTGCTTGAGCCACTTGTCACTGACCGGCTCGCCCTTGACAGCGTGCTCGATGTCAAGACCGGTGCGCCCGGCGTTCTGGATGATGCTGACGGCCGGCGTGGCCTGGTAGTCGCGGCCGGTTACGGCGCTGTTGGCGATGTCGCGCAACACCGGGATGCCCGAGAATGCCCCCAGGCCGATCTCTTCGGCGGCCCAAGCCACCCAGCCCTGCTCCTTGTCCTGGTTCGGCGCCGGCGGTTTGAGCGCGGCGTGGAGTAGCTGCGGGATGATGAAGTAGAACCAGGAGCGCGCCAGCACCATGGCGAAGTCGCGCCGCGCGCCGGCATAGTCTCCCTGGCGCACCTTGTCGGGGATCGCGCCGGCGGTGCGCGCCATGTCGCGCTGCCGGTTGTAGAAGTGGTTCCAGAAGGAATAGAACGTGGTGAACAGCTTCTGGAACTCGGGGCCGCGCTGGGCGGCTGCGTTGTCCTTGGCGCCCCCGCCGCCGTGGGCGTTGCGCACGGCCTTGTCGGCGGCGTAGATTGCATCCTGCTCGCCCAAACCCCCGGTCATCGCCTTGTTGTAGGCGCCCATCCAGGTGGGCAGCGCGCTGGCCATGTCGAGCATGCTGATGCCGTAGTAGGCGAAGCGCCGCACCGGGTCGGCGATCTTCTCGACGCCGCCGGCGGATCGCAGCTCCATCTCGCGCAGTGCGTCGCGCACGTCGCGGTCGACCTCGTTCATCCGGTTCCGCATCTCGCCCGAGCGCTCGAAGATGAAGTCCTTGGCCGCCACCATCTTGTCGGGCGAGCCCAGCGTGTCGCGGATGCCCGAGGCGAACCACTTGGCGCCAAGCTCGCCGACGCTGTTGCTGGCCGCCGTGGCGCCGTGGATCAGCATCGTCGTGGCGCGGTAACCCAGGCCCACCAGCGTGGCCGAGGTCCGCGCCCAATGCGCGGCCTTGTCCCAGAAGGCGAGGCCTTTCGCGTCATAGGTCTTGTCGTTGGCGATCGCCTGCAGCCAGGGGCGCAACTGCTGGTAATACTCGCGCCCCAGCGTTGTCTCGATGCCTTCGCGGATGCGCTTGTCAGCCAGGAAGCGGTCAGCGTCGATGATCGCCTCACGGTAGGCGATGTCGTGGATCACCTGCCCTAGGTGGCGCGGCAACACGTCCATGGACAGCAAGATCGGCCGGGCGTAGTTCTCCGTCCGCGCGATGGTGTGGCCTTTGGGCGTGGTCGCGCGCTGGTAGTTGTTCTCGAACATCTTGTCGCCACCGCGCTGGCGGTTCTGCTCCACGTCGAAGCTGCGCAGCGGGTCATAGACCACCGGGTAGTAGCCGCCGCGCGTCTCGCCGTAGGGCGTGCTGATCGGCCGCGGCACCACCTTGTCGGGCGCGCTGTTGCCCAGGCGCCGCTCCATGGCCTCAATCTCCGGCCACAACCCTTCTACCACGTCCCATACGCCCTGTACGAAGTGCCAGTCGTCGCCGGTCATGCTGCGATGCAGCACCTGCCATACCCCCTGTTCCGTCCAGCGCTCGCCGGCCAGCATCTTCGCCATGTTCGACTCGTTGCCGGTGTTGAGCGCCATTGCCAGAATCTGGCCCTTGGTGAAGTTGCTGGGCTCGCCGGTGCGTGAGTCGATCAGCTCGGGCGCCGGGACGATCGCCCGTAGATCCTGGTGCGGCATCGCGTCGGCCAGGGCGTGCAGTTTGTCCGAGACATCCTTGCGCAGATCGGCCTCCTTCACGCCGGCATCGGCGATGCGCCGGAATACCACGCGGTTGAAGACGCCGTTACTGCTGTGATCATCCAGCCAGTCGAATACCTGTTCCATCTTCAGCAGGCTGGCGTCCAACGAGCGCACCATCGACTTGGCGCCCAGCCACTTCTCCTGCACCCGGGACAGCCCCCGGTTGGTTTCCGGCTTGCGCTGGGGCAGCTTGCCCATGGCGTCTTGCGCGTCGGCCACCACGGCGGTGAACTCGCGCATTTCCTGGCCGTCCTGCAGGCGCTGCTTGAGGCGCCCCAGGTGCTCGATGCTCTTGACCGCATCGACCAGACCTCGGAACTGCTCGATGGTCATGTCCTTGTAGTGGGTGGCCGCCATGTTGTCCATGAGCGCGTCAGGGATGGCCGGGTTGTAGCCGCGCTCGATCTGGTCGGCGTACCAGTCGCGCAGCGATTGCCGGCGATCGAGCGCCTTGCCCGACGTGCTGGTGCGTAGATCGTACTGGTCGAGCAGCGCATCGATCTGCTCGCGGTAGTCCAGCTCAATCGAGGCGCGCACGCTGGCCTTGTCGAACTTCTTGAGGTAATCGACGCCTTTGCGCACGTCTTCCAACGCCACCTGCGCGGCCTTGGCCAGGCGATTGTTTAGGAGCTGGGCGCGCTTCTCGTTGGCCGCGGCCACAATGTCCCTGCCCAGGAGTGCCTTGTCAGCGTTCTTCGCAGCCTTGGCCTCGGCCACGGCGTACTGCGTCGGCCGAACGTCGCGCACGCGCTTGGCAGCGATGGCCGTGTCGGCGGCCTCGGTCGCCGCTTGGGCGATCATCCGGGCCGGCCCTTGCGCCTTGGCCAGGGCCTTCAGCTCGGTGGCAACGAACCGGGCGCGGGCCTCGTTGTGGATCGCCGCCTCGGCCGCGCGCTCGATCGCCTGCGGGTCCGACAGGTCGCCGTAGCGCTCCAACATCCGCTGGTCGGTCAGCCCCTCGATCACTTCCCGAGGATGTTGTGCATCGGCCAGGGTGCGCACCATTTCCTGCCCCGAGCCGAAGCCGAACATCTCGGCCGCCAGGTCGGGATCGATGCCGCCCTTCTTGGTCATGCGCAGCGCCTCGACCTTCTCGCCGCCGGGCAGCCTGCGCACCGCGTCGGTGTCGAGCCGGCCGCCGTTGCGCAACGTCAAATCACCCTGCGGCGTTTCTCCCCGGCGCAGATAGTCGTAGTCGGCGTTGCTGGAGTATTCGGGCGATCCGTGCAGCTCGTTGAAGAACTTGTCCTCGAACTCGCGCAGATCGACTTTGCCGTGCTCGTCGGGCGTCAGATAACCGTGCTCGGCCAGGGTCTGCGCCATGCCGTCCAGGCTGCGGCCTTTGCCCTCGGCGCGCAGTACCGGCTTGCCGACGATCCCCGCATCAGGCTTGTCGGCCGGATCAAGGCCCCACTCAGAGGTCAAGGCGTCCTTGTTGATGCCGCCCAGCTTGGCGATCGCCTTGAACAAGCTGTCGCGCTCCGAATCGACGCCCTCCGGCCGTTTCTCGGCCGGCGCCGGCTTGGAGTCGTCCAGGTTCTCGCGAGCCTTCAGGAACTGCCACGCCTGATAGACCGGCTGACTCATCACCTCGCCCGAGACTTCGCCGCGCATTTCACGCCGCTTGCCGGCGGCTTCCTTCTGTAGCGCGCGGATCGCGCGGTCCTTCGCGCCGGTGAGCCATTTCATATCCCGGATGCTGCGCGCCTGCATCTCGTCGATCGCGTCTTCAGTCGCCGCGCTGCCGAGCTGCTGGTAGTCGGCGTACTGCTCCGGCGTCATGCCGGCATCGGCGGCCGATTTGAACAGTGGCGAGTAGCCGCGCACCTGCTCGGCCTGCTTGATCGACTCGTCGCTGGCCAGCATTCTGTCCATGACGCCGCGCACTTCCGGCGTGAGCTCGACCTTGAGCCCCGAGAGCGACTTATAGACGTTGAGCAGCCAGGAACGGAAGCGCTGGAACAGGCTAGTGAGTTCGACGTTGGGCGCCTTGCCTTCCATCAGGTAGGCCTCGAAGCCCCGGGCGAACTGCTCGTGATAGGCGCGCTTCTCCTCGAAGCTCAGATTGTTCCACTCGGCGGCATCGCGCACGCCGAACCAGTTGAGCAACTGGCCGAAGTCCTGCTGTATCCCGGCCGGCGCATTGGGCTGCACCGCCAGGTCGGACATCATCTCCAGGAAATGATGCCCGGTCTCGTGCAGGAAGGTCGATAGATCGGCGTTCTTGAGCAGCGCGATGGTGTTCGTCTCAGGATTGTAGGCGCCGCGGTTGCCTTGGCTGAAAGACCGGCTGCTGAAATCAAACCCTTTCTCCGCAAGGGATTCGATCTTCGAGCCGCTGGTGTCCATCACGTCCAGCACGCGGGTATCCATGCTGTTGAACAGCCCCGCCAGGTTGCGCGT
>JAJXVK010000173.1 GCA_021782155.1 Pseudomonadota bacterium | reverse complement strand
GTACCTCAAGGGCGGTAGGGTCGCAGGCGTTGTGTTCGAGGGCCGGCCACACATGCTGCCGAAGCCAATGGCCTCGGTCTGGGCCGGCATGCGCTACCGAACGGCCAGTCGCGAAATCCGGGAGGGGTTTCTGCCACCTGCCGCATGCGGCTGCGATGCGTCCACCGACCCCTGCGCTCAGGTCCAGCGGCTCGGTTTGTCGCTTCGCAACGCTGCACCGATGGAAAGTGAACGTCTATCGGCATGACTTTGGGTTGGGCACCTCGGACGCGAATCGGAACCGAACCGGATCCCTGTCCTTCGTAGGGGGGCTATCTGATTTGACGCGAGTGGCCTGAGCCCGAACGCCGCATCTCAGTGCTAGCTGCTTCAGACCGCAATCTCTGAACGCGGTCACCGCATCGGGTCGGGTTTGGGTTGGCGTCTTGCAAGCGCCGGTCGCTTCTCCACCAACTGCTGCTCACAAATCCGGCACCCGCGCATTGGCCATCATGCGCGGGTTGCAGGATCGGATTACGCGAACATGACCTGCTGGCCGCGTTTCAGGAGCGGGATGGCATCGCGTCGCAGATCGCGTGTGCCCGGATTGAGGATCACCTCCGGAGAATATTGCGCCAGATAGACACGGCGCATATTCGGCGTGGTGTTGCCGCCTGTCGCATGCAAAACAAGGCTCGAAAAGGCGACCACGCTGCCGGCAGGCACTTCGAGCACGAGACCCTCGTCGTCCCCGGTCCATCCGACAAGATCGTTGGTTCCGGGCTGGCGCGCGTGGGGCAGGATGCGCGCGCGGCTCTCCGGCATCATCGAAAAGGGCAGAAGGCGCACCGTGCCATTGGCGATGCTCGTGTCGTCGAGGGTGCACCAGCAGGTCACATAGGGCTTGTGATCAGGCGGGCCGCCATTGCCCACGACATAGCCCGAATCCTGATGCCAACTGAACGCCATACCCTTGTCCGGGCCTTTGACGACGAACTGGTCGTAGAAGAAATAAGCCTTATCCCCCAGCGTAGCGCGGCAGATATCCGCCATCACCTGGCTGAACAGCATCTTGCGCAGATCAGGCAATGCGCGCTGGCATTCGCCGACGAAATAGCGCTTGCCACGATGGGAAATGCCGTCCACATCCTTGCCCAGCGCATCGAGCCGCGCATCTTCGCGCGCAATCATCTGGGTGCACTGGGCGCGCAGCATCTCGAGGAGAGGGCCCTCGAGCACGCGCTCGAACACCGCATATCCGTCCTTCGCGAACTGCTCACGCTGTGCGGAAAAATCCATCTCGACCTCCCTGGACGACCGCGTGTTGCGGGCATCGGCAAGAGGGATGTTCGCGCCCTGGGGTCATTGTATCAAATCAAATTGATTGGCCAGGTTATTTGTGAATACTATGGCCATGCGGATGCGGCAGGTCGAGGCGTTTCGGGCAGTGATGCTGAGCGGCGGGGTCACCGCGGCGGCCGCAATGCTACATATCAGCCAGCCCTCGGTCAGCCGGCTGATCGCCGATCTCGAACGCGATGTGGGCTTCCGGCTGTTCGACCGGCAGGGCGGACGCATCCAGCCAACAGCACAGGCGCACATGCTGTTCGAGGCAGTGCGCCGCAGCTTTGCGGGGCTCGATCTTTTGGATCACGCGGCCCGGCGTATCCGTGCGCACCCCATCGGCACCGTGCGCATCGCCGCACTGGCCGCAATCGCGACGGCAGTGCTACCGCCCGTGCTACGTCGCTTCAACGCGCGCTTTCCTGCTGTAAAGGTGACCGTGGAGGCGCTCGGCCAGCGTACCATCGAGGATCGTATCTTCCTGGGGCAGGCCGATCTGGGCATCGGCGTCGCCTCGCGCGCGCGCGAAGGCGTGCGCGTCAGCCGGATGGCGCAGGCGCGCTATGTGTGCCTCCTTCCACCCGGACACAGGCTGGAGAAAAAGAAGACCATCGCCATTTCCGATCTGGCTGGCGAGGACTTCATCGGCCCGATGCACGATGCCGATGCGCTGTGGAACGGGATCGACGATGCCCTGTCGGAGGCCGGCGTCACAGTGCAACGCAAGTTCGAGACCCAGCAATCGCACGCGCTCTATGCGCTGGTCGAGGCCGGGCTGGGAGTTGCCATCGCCGAGCCCTTCTCGGCGAGGCTGTTCGCCCGGCTGGGCCTTGAGATCCGGCCCATCCTACCAAAAATCGCCTGGGACTTCGTGTTTCTCGAACCCGACATCGGGCCGACCCCGGATATCGTGGTGTGGCTGCGCGAGACGGTGGCCGAAGAGGCGGCGAACTGCCTCAAATCCGTCAACGACATAGCCACGCCTCGCCTCGCAAGGCGCAGGCGACGGTCTCGACGGTCAGCAGGCTGACGCGCGCCGAACTGACCGGCCGCTGGACCGACGCGAAGCAGATGCGCGCTATCATACTGGCACTCTGGGAGGAGGCCATGGCTAAGGCGCAAGCTGCACCGCTGCCGCCCACGCCGCATAACGTGCATCCGCCTCCTCGGCGCTGATGCGCGGAAGGAATTCGCGGTCGTAATGCGCGCGCGTGACAAGATCAGCGGTCTGCAGCAGGCCAGCGCCGAGACCGGCAGCAAGCGCCGCGCCATAGGCAGTCGCCTCCCGCACCGCATGACGCCGCACCGGCATGCCGAGCAGATCGGCCTGAATCTGAAGAAATTCCGAATTGGCGCTAAGCCCACCATCGATCGGCAACGCATCGGGCAACGCAAAATTCTCGGCGGCTTTCAGCGTGCACGCGATTTCGCGCACCCGCATGGCGATACCTTCGAGCGCGGCGCGCGCCACATGGCCCGGCTGCGTGGCGGGCGTGAGCCCGTCCATCAGGCCGCGCGCACCCGCAATGCCATGCGGCGCACCAAGCCCCTGCAATGATGGACGGAAGATCACTCCGCCGCTATCGGAGACCGCACATGCGGCCGCTTCCATTGCTTCTGCGGACGCGAACAGGCCGAGCCCATGGCATAGCCAATCGATGGCCGTACCGGTGCTGATCACCATACCTTCGACGGCGAAGGTCGTTCGCCCTGCCACGCGACAGAGCACTTCGGGCGGCATGGTCCGGTGCGGCGAGACCATGTGTGCACCGGTGCAGGCCATCAGCACACCTGACGTGCCATAAGTCATCTTCCAGTCGCGATCGCCGAGCGCGGCATGTGCGATCATGCCGGCGGGCTGATCCGCCAGGAGCGCGGTAACCGGTACGACGGCACCAAACACGGACGCATCGGTGGTGGCCAAGTCGCCCCAACTGTCCGCGATGCGCGGGAAGAAGCGATCCGGCAAGCCCTGAAAGGACAATAGCGCGTCGTTCCATGTGCCGGGATGATCAAAATCCGCATATCCCGTCATCCAGGCATTTGAGGCGTCGGTCACATGCGCGCCACCGCCGGTCAGCCGGAACACCAGCCAGGAATCGAGCGTACCCCAGGCAAGGTGGCCATCTTCGGCGCGCCGAAGGCCGTCCGGGACGCTCTCGAGCAGAGCTTCGAGCTTGGCAGCCGGTACCTGCGGCCAGACGGGAAATCCCGCCTCATGCAGAACGCGCGAACGGGTCATGCCGCGCAGATCACTCCAAATGACAACCGGCGCGACCGCAGCGCCGCCGGCCCGTTCCCATAGGACGATGCTCGCGCGCTGTGTCGTCACACCGACGGCCGCGACATCGAGCGGCGTACGGCCAGCCATTTCGAAGCTGGTGGCGATCGCGCCGCGGCAGGCCGCCCACACTGCATCGCCATCCTGCTCGACGCGGCCGGGCCCGGGGTAATGGGTTTCGAGACGCCTGCGCGCGGTGGCGAGCACGCGCCCGTCCGGCGCGACGAGCATTGCGCGCACGCTGCTCGTGCCAGCATCGAGGGCAAGCAGAAGCTCAGGCATCGGGGATCAGATTGCCAGGATTCATGATACCAGCCGGATCGAGCGCCTGCTTCACCCGACGCAGCAATGCGATGCCATCCTCGCCCAGGTCGCGAACCAGATAGGGTTTGCGCACCCGACCGACGCCATGATGATGGGCGATGCCGCCACCATGGCGCGCCGTCGCCTCCATGATGCGGCGCCAGCACTCGAAATAGGTCGCCTCCATCTTGGCGCTGTCCTCGAAATGCGCGGCGAAGCTGAAATATAGATTGATGCCCGATCCATAGACGTGGGAGCTGTGGGCCGATGCGTTGATGACGCCGTTTACCTCGTTAAGTGTGGCGACGGCATCGTTATAGATGGCTGTGATCTCGGTCCATTTGCCGGAAATCTCTACCGTGTCCGCGATGATGCCGCGCTCGAACATGTCGCGCCAGCTCGGCACATGGTTGCGGTGTTCGATCCAGGTGCGCCCGACGCTTGGATCACCTGCCGACAGGCCTGCCGCCTCGGCGATCTGACTTACGGCAGCAAGTTCAGCCTCCACCCGCGCCCCCGGCCCTTCATGCACCATCAGCAACATGGGCTTGCCTCCGCGGTCGTGATCGCGGAACAGGCGCCGGACTTCACGCCCGTCATATTGCCGCATCACTGGCGGCAGCCAGCCGGATTGGACGATGCGGCGCTGCGCTTCGAAGCCCTGCGCCATGTCGTCGGCGAAAAAGGTGGTGAAGTCGCGCCGCTCTGGCTGGCGGCGCAGACGCAAGGTTACACCGGTGATAACGCCCATCGTGCCTTCCGCACCCATCAGGAGCTGGCGCAAATCCGGGCCGGCCGCGGCACGCGGTGCCTTTCCGAGGGTAACAAGCGTGCCGTCCGGCAAAACCGCTTCGACGGCGTAGACGATGTCCTCGATGTTGCCATAGGCGGTTGAGAACTGGCCCGAGGCGCGGGTCGAAACCCAACCGCCGACGCTGCTGATGGCGATGGATTGCGGCCAATGGCCGATGGTGAGCCCCCTGGCGGCGACCGCCTCTTCGGCCAGCATCCCGTTAAGGCCCGCATCGAAGCTGGCGAGCAGATTATGCTCGTCGATCTCGCGGACGCGATCCATGGCGCGCAGATCAAGCAGGATCGCATCGGGCGCGGGCTCGATGCCGCCGCAGACGCCGCTACCGAGGCCGAACGGTATCAGCGGCACCCCTCGCTCGGCGGCGATGCGCACGATCTTCTGCACGTCAGCGGCGGTTGCCGGCCGCACCACGCAGCCGGGCGCCGCGATCGCCTCGCCGCGCCAATCGCGCAAATGCTTGACGGCCCATTGATCGTAGCGCCGCCCGTTGCGCGCTTCTTCGTCTATCAACACTGCCGCTTCGCCGAGCGCGCCCACAAGCGCGCTGCGAATTGCCTCATCCATGTCCCATCTCCCGCGCATCCGGCCGAAGCGCGCTTCGGCATTGTTTTTCCAATTGCGTGCAATGCGCGACCTCGTCAGCCTGGCGCTGCGCATCCCAACCGAGCAACGCGCCCATAGCGGCGGCCGCTGGCGCCAGGCTGTCCAAGCCCGCACGCACATCAAACCAGGCCCGGGCGCTGCGCCGCACCCAATAATCCTCCAGCCTCACCGCGCCTTCGCTCGTGACGGCCCGTCGCGCTTCAACCGCCACATCGCCGCCATCTGCCACGACGGAGGAGGCCTCGCCGCCATAAAGACCGATCAACCGTTCGCCCTGCGCGCCCAGATGGGACAGTGCGGACCGCGCCGCCTCTAGTCCTTCGGCACCGGGTAGCGGCGCCTCGGCGGTCGCACAAGCGCGTGCCGTCGCCTCAAGGCGCTCCACGACCAAATCGACCACTCGTGCCGCCATGGCACGATAGGCGCTGAGCTTGCCGCCACCAATAGACACGAGGCCCGACGGCGCGGTCCAGATCTCGTCCTTGCGAGAAACTTCGTTGGCCTTTTTTCCGGGTTCGGCAATGAGTGGGCGGACGCCCGCCCATAGCGCAACGATGTCCCCATCGACGAGTTTGGGCGTCTTCAGCCATCTCTCGACTGCCCGTAACAGATAGGCAACGTCGTCCTGCGTGATCTTGGGCCAGTAGTCGGACGACGGATAGAAGGTATCCGTTGTTCCGACATAGGTGAAATCACCGCGTGGAACGACAAAGATGCTGCGCTTGTCTTCGGCCCGCAGGATCAGCGTATTCTCGATCGGCAGCCTTGCGCGTGCGAATACCAGATGGATGCCGCGGCTGAGCGACAGGCGCGCTTCAGCGCCATCCCGCTCGAGCGCGCGGACGGCATCGAGCCACGGCCCAGCGGCGTTGACCACCAGCCGCGCGCGGATGCGGACCTCGTTGGTTTCGCCGGTCAACATCGAACGCACCAGCGCACCGGCTGTCCGCCCCTCTTCGAACAACAGAGCCCTGGCCTCGGCATAGTTGAGCACGACGGCGCCGGCCGCTTGGGCCGAACGGATATTGGCGAGGACAAGCCGTGCATCGTCAGTCAGGAATTCCGGATAGGCAACCGCGCCGTTCAACCCCTCCACCCGCATCAGCGGCTCACGCGCGGCGAACTGGGCGACGTTCAGCACCTCGTGGCGCTCGCTTTCGGGCACCCCGCCGAGCTTTTCGAAGCTCCACAATCCGGCGCGCAGCTTCGCCAGTGACGCAAGCGACGGCACCGGAATGAGAAAGGGCATAATGCGCGCCAGATGCGGCGCGATGCGACGCAGGATCTGGCGCTCTGATGCCGCTTCCTTGACGAGGGCAATATCGCCCTGGGACAGGTAACGCAGTCCACCATGGATCATCTTGGAGCTGCGGCTACTGGTGCCGCTGGCATAATCTCTGGCCTCGACCAACGCGACCGAAAGGCCGCGCAAGGCCGCATCGCGCGCGATGCCTGCGCCTGTGATGCCACCGCCGATCACCAGAAGGTCGAACCGCCGCTCTTCGAGCGCGCGCCACACCGCGGCACGGCGGCGGCCATCGAGATTGAGAGTGGTCACGCCCAACGCTCCGTCACGGCGATCCGCGGCTCGCTAGGGCCGACGAAGAGCATGGGGGCCTCAGGACCATGGCGCAGGAACGGATGACCGTCCAACGAAAACGCGAACCCGTCGCTGCATTGCATCACCGTCATGAAGCGTCCCTCCCAGGCGATCCACCTTCCGCCGTGTCCCGATACTGCTATATTATGTCTAATATAAGAATCGAGACAAGGGGACCCGCGCGTCCGGCGCGCTCCACCGC
>JAJXVK010000172.1 GCA_021782155.1 Pseudomonadota bacterium | reverse complement strand
GATCTGGATGCGGTCCTCGAGCTCGGCAACACGCGCGCCTTCGGGAACCGCAGGGGGGAGTATCCGCGTCGCCATCAGGAGCCGATCGCCAGCCCGCTCAGCGTCTGGTTGATGTGCGCGGCGCGGTATTGCTCGCCATAGGTGTTGAATCCCACCACGCGGTTGCTGGCATAGATCTTCGACACCTCCTTGCCGAGCTGGCGGTTCTCCGCGTCGATGCGGTTGAGTACGCAGTCGAAGCCGATCACGTGGTCTATCCCGTCCACGGTTTCATCAATGTCGACGAGCAGCGAACGCAGGCGCTGCAGCCGGTCGACCGGCTCTCCGATCGACAGGACGATGCCGTTGTCGATCGCGCAGTAGAAGGTCAGGCTGCCGTCGGGGTTGGCCGACTGGATCGAGCGGACGTGGTATTCGCCGCCCGCGCGGACCATCGGCGGGTGCGCGGCGAAGAACGCGGCGTCAAGCGGCTCGCCCGGACGCCCGGCAAGCGCGCGGTATTCGTCGGCGGCGGGCATGGCATTGATCTCGTAGACGACGCGCCCCTGCGGATCACTTTCGGTGATCACCATGCGCGCCGGACCGGGCCGGTAGTGATTGGCCGAGAACACGTGCATCGGCTTCACGCTCGACAGGATCGCGACGACCGCTGCGTCGTTCCTGAAGGTCCCGTCGATCAGCACGCCGGTTTCACCGAACAGCATGCCATCGCCCGAGGACCCGCCGACCATCACGGTGTCGCCAAGGGCATCCTGCACCGCCATCGTCACCAAGTCCTCGCGGTGCGACAGGCCATCGACGAGGAACAGCGCGACCTGGTTGACATTGTCGCCCAGAACGCGCGCCTCCTGCGTCGCGCTCGCGGCGAGCTGGCGGATCGCCTTGCGTCCGGCCTCGGGGTCGAAATGGTCGAGATCGTCGAAACAGTGCAGGCTCATGCGGAAGGCCGAGGCGGGAAAGCCGATGAACACCAGGCTGTCGTCGTCATAGCCGCGCTCGGTCAGTTCGCCCGCGCTGGTGCAGCCGATCAGGGGAAAGCCGGTGACCGAGTTTTCGAGCGCCGCGGCCAGCGCCTCGCGCGGGTAGCGGTAGGAGCAGAACAGCAGCCCGCCCGCCAGTTCGCGGCCGGCGATCGCCGCTTCGACCTCGGCGACCGCGCGCGCCGGATCGGGATCGTGCGACGACACCACGAGCAATTGCTCGCGACGCTGCATGGGGTTCGTTTCCCTTTCCCGAGCTTCTGCCTCTGCCACCCTCGCTCTCCCGTCATGCGAGGGAACGTTCTTGCCGGTTCCTCCCGCCAATCGATGCTACCGCGTCGCGCCCTCAGCGCCAAGCGTCACGCAAAATCGCTCCCTCTCGGCGGATCGCCCGCCGCTTCGAGCGCGGCGGCCTCCTCGTCGCTGAACACCCGGCTGCGCACGATGAAACGCACGCCTTCGGGCGCCTCGAGGCTCATCCCCGCGCCGCGGCCGGGGACGACGTCGATGGTCACCTCGGTGTGCCGCCAGTATTCGAACTGCGCCGCGCCGATCCACACCGGGGTATCCTCCGCGACATGGCCAAGCAGCACGTCCTGGCCGCCGACGCGGAACTCGCCGCGCGTGAAGCACATCGGCGCGGAGCCATCGCAGCAGCCGCCCGACTGGTGGAACATCAACGGGCCATGGACCGCGGCAAGGCGCTTGATCCAGCCAAGCGCCTCGGGCGAGGCGAGCACGCGCGGGGGCAGGTTGCTTCCGCTCATCGCGCGGGTCCCGGCGCGAAATCCGGGCGAAAGGACAGGGACGGACGGTGGAGAGACCGTCCGTCCCCGCAGGTTACGGCGCTTGACGGAGAGCCGGCACCAGGGTGCCGCGTTGCTCGGAGGGCGCCGTGTAACCTTGCAAGGCCGCTGGGGCCGCCCGGCATCAGAAGAAGCCGAGCGCCTTCGGGCTGTAGCTGACCAGCATGTTCTTGGTCTGCTGGTAGTGGTCGAGCATCATCTTGTGCGTCTCGCGGCCGATGCCCGACTGCTTGTAGCCACCGAACGCGGCATGCGCGGGATATGCGTGGTAGCAGTTGGTCCACACGCGGCCGGCCTGGATGCCGCGGCCGAAGCGGTAGGCGCGCGTCCCGTCGCGGGTCCACACGCCGGCACCGAGGCCGTAGAGCGTGTCGTTGGCGATGGCGAGCGCGTCGGCGTCGTCCTTGAAGGTCGTGACCGCGAGCACGGGGCCGAAGATCTCTTCCTGGAACACGCGCATCTTGTTGTGGCCCTGCAGCACCGTCGGCTTGACGTAGTAACCTTCGGCCAGCTCGCCCGAGTGGACCATGCGTTCGCCGCCGGTGAGCACCTTGGCGCCTTCGTCCCTGCCGATGCCGATGTAGCTGAGGATCTTCTCGAGCTGGTCGTTCGAGGCCTGCGCGCCGATCATCGTCGCCGGATCGAGCGGGCTGCCCATCCTGATCGCCTCGACCCGCGCGATCGCCTTTTCCATGAAGCGGTCGTAGATCGATTCGTGCACCAGCGCGCGGCTCGGGCAGGTGCAGACCTCGCCCTGGTTCAGTGCGAACATGGCGAAACCTTCGAGCGCCTTGTCGAAATAGTCGTCATTCTCGGCCATCACGTCGGCGAAGAAGATGTTCGGGCTCTTGCCGCCCAGCTCCAGCGTGCAGGGGATGAGGTTCTCGCTGGCGTACTGCATGATCAGGCGGCCGGTGGTCGTCTCGCCGGTGAACGCGATCTTGCTGATGCGCTTGTTCGTGGCGAGCGGCTTGCCCGCCTCGATGCCGAAGCCGTTGACGATATTGAGAACGCCCTCGGGCAACAGGTCGGCGATCAGCTCGGCGAGCACCATGACCGACATCGGCGTCTGCTCGGCGGGCTTGAGCACCACGCAGTTGCCGGCGGCAAGCGCGGGGGCGAGCTTCCACACCGCCATCAGGATCGGGAAGTTCCAGGGGATGATCTGGCCGACCACGCCCAGCGGTTCGTGGAAGTGATAGGCGACGGTGTCGTGGTCGATCTCGGCGATCGAGCCTTCCTGCGCGCGGATGCAACCGGCGAAATAGCGGAAGTGGTCGATCGCGAGCGGCAGGTCGGCGGCGGTCGTTTCGCGGATCGGCTTGCCGTTGTCGATGGTCTCGACCATCGCCAGAAGGTCGAGGTTGTCCTCCATGCGCTGCGCGACGCGATTGAGGATGTTGGCGCGCTCGGTGCTCGAAGTGCGGCCCCAGGCGTCCTTCGCCTTGTGCGCGGCGTCGAGAGCCAGCTCGATGTCCTCGGCGGTGCCGCGCGCGACCTGGCACACGGGCTTGCCGGTGACCGGCGACACGTTGTCGAAGTACTGGCCCCTGACGGGCGCGACCCACTTGCCGCCGATGAAGTTGTCGTAACGGTCGCGGATGATCGGCTTGCCGGCGAACTTGCTCATGGCCTCTTGCAGCATCAAACTCTCCTCTGGCGCATTGGCTTGCGAATGTCTGAGGACAGAGTGCTCCCTTGCGAGGGTGGCAACAATTATACCTTAGGCCGGGGTGCCTCGGATCCGGCGTCGATCCGCGGCAGCATCTCCGCTTCGAGCCGGGGGTAGAAGTGCGATACGCTGCGCTGGAGTTCGTAGCGCGCCAGCTTGACCGCGGCGAAGCGACCGGGAATCGCCTGCTCGCCGGCCTCGGCCATGTCGAGCCCGGCGCCGACCGAGGTACGCAGCGCCGATCCGAGCCACTCCAGCCAGTCGCGCGTCTGGGCGATCGCCGCCTCGCTGCCCTCGACCGGCCCGTGCCCCGGCACCAGCAGGCGGTGCGGCAAGACGGCGAGCGCATCGAGCGCCGCGCGCCACTGCGCAAGGTCCGCGTCGGGCGTGGCCGGGGCGCGGTCGTGGAACACGAGGTCACCCGTGATGAGCGTGCCTGTCGGCTCGTCGCGCAGCACCAGATCGGCCCGGCTGTGGCCGGCCATGGCCCAGGCGGTAAGCCGCCGGCCGCCGTATTCGACCGGCCCCGGCGTCACGCGTCCCTGCGGCACCACCACCTGGGTTCCGAGCATCCAGCCGGCGAGGATTCGATACATCGCGTCGGCATAGCCGTCCCCGTCCTGCTTCAGCCCCTCGATGGTCCCGGGAAGCGCGAAGGCGATCGCCGGATCGAATGCGCCGAGGCCCAGCGCGTGATCGGGATGGAGATGCGTGACATAGACCCGGGTCACCGGCTTGCCCGTGGCCGACAGAGCCGCCGCGGCGAGGGTCTTCGCATAGTCGAGCGAAGGCCCCGGATCGACCAGCACCGTTCCGGCGTCGGTCGCGATGATCGTGCTGTTGGCGATCGCCCCGCCGTTGCCGGGTGCGATCGCCTCGTCGGCGCCGCGCACCACCCACACGCCATCGGCGATCTGGCGAGGCCTGGGTGCATAGGTGCCGCCGAACTGCTCGGCCCGCGCGGCGAGCGGGACGGCCAGCGCCGCGCTGAGTACGGACCGGCGCGCGAACTTCATGAGCCCTGTCCGCCGCCGGTCGCGCCGGGGTCAGCCGCCAATGTGCCCCGGAACACGAGCCCGTTGCTGTCGCGGGCGGTTACCGTCAGCGCCTCGCTCGCGGGAGCGCCGACAATCAGTGTGAATGCCGGATCCTCGGACACCGATCCGGCAATTCCGAGGTCGGCCAGCGAGACGCCTTTTGTATCGGTGACGGTCAGCGTCTCGAGGTTGTAGGCCGGGATGCCGTCGACCAGCCCGGTATCCATCGGGTGGCGGATGGCGATGCGCAGGCGGGTCGCACCCGCGCCGGCGGGGCGCCGAATGCCGCGCATCTCGCCAAGGTGCTGTGCCCAGTCGCCCTTGACCCGGCTCGCCGGAGGCGCCGAACAGCCGCCTCCGGCCGCATCGACCCAGCCCCCCGACAGGTGCCAGGTGCCGTCGGCGGCCAGCGCCGCGCCGCGTACCGGGGTTCGCTGGTCGAGCTTGATCCGCGTTGCGACGAAGGGTTCGGCATGGAGCGGGCGGTAATCGAGCGGATAGGGTATGGGGTCGAGGTCGGCCAGGACGATCATGCGCGTGACCCCGGCCAGCGCGCGCGCATCGACTTCGACCGGGAATACGTGCTGGTCCTCGGCGATCATGGGGAAGCGCACTTTCACGCCGCCGTCGAAAACCACCGGCGCTTCGCCGAACAGGCGTCTGCGGTGAAACTGCCACATCGGCGAACCGAGCGGGTCCTGCACCAGCGCCGATGCCGCCGGGGCCGGTGCGGCGGCGGCCAGCTGCGTCAGGAAGGAAAGGGCGGGAAGAGCGCGCATTGGACCAAGGGACAATGTGCCGCCGCATCAGGCGCGTTACCATTGGACCTTGGAACTAGGCGCCAGGCAAGGAGGCGTCTGACGGGAGACAAAGGATGCTGCGATGGTTTGCTGCCGTGCTGTTGCTGCTGGCCGCGGGACCCGCGCTCGCCGGGGAGCCTGCCCTGTTCGACGCCGGCGGTTACCGCGCCCAGCGCTACCGCGCGCCGGTCGATCTCGCCCCCGCGCCTGCGCGGCGGATCGCGCTCACCGAGGCGCTGGGGCTCGAGCCCGGGCGCGACGCGATCTTCATCGACGTCAATCCCGCACCCGGCGCGCGGCGCGATCCCGTGACCGGAGCCTGGCAACTCGCCGAAGCGCACCAGACAATTCCCGGCGCTCTGTGGTTTCCCGAGACCGGGCGCGCCGATCCCGATCCGCGATTGTGGCGCGCGCTGCGCCGGCGGATCGCGCAGCTGCGCCACCGCAGGGCGCATGCCCCGGTCGTCGTGTTCTGCCGCGCGGATTGCTGGATGAGCTGGAACGCGGCGCGCCGGCTGGCCCTTGACGGCGTCAGCGGCGTCCACTGGCTCGCCGAGGGCATCGACGGCTGGCATGACGCCGGCGCCCGGCTTGTCGACGGCGCGCCGGTTCCGGTGCGGGGCGGCACATGATTCCGCGATGCCGGACAGCGGATGCGCCTGCTCCCCCCCCGCGCGATCGGATTTGCACAGCGGTGGGGGGGCACTCGTGCATCGGGGAACGGCGGGTTTCTGCGGTTCCAGACGCTCCCCTCGATGCATGATAGGAGGCCAATCCCCCACCTCGTCCCCCACCCCGACGCCCGCTCTGTTCGTCATGGAAGGCAAGCGCGGACAGGGCTGCATCGGCAAGCGTCTTGTTGCCCACATGGGAATAGCGAAGCGTGGGGTTTGCATGGTCTTATGTCCCATCAGCTTCTGAAGGACGCGGATTTTGACCCCGGCCTGCACAGCGCGGGTCGCATGGGTGTGACGGCAGGCGTGGAATACGAACGTGCCGTCCCCCTTCAGGCCCATTGCAAGGCGAGCCTTCTCCCACTCGTTACGGAACTGCCAGTAGTCGGGCATGACGCGGACCAACGGCACAAGGACGCGGTAGGGGTCTTCGGAGATAGGGATGGAACGCGGGGAGCCGTTCTTCGTCTTCCACAAGTGGACCCATCGCGGCTGGAGCTGTTCGGGCTTGAGGCCAAGCTGCTCTCACGCCCTCATGCCGGTCCTGATGGCGACGTAGGTGACGGTGGAGAACGAAGCCGGTAGCCGCTCCATGAGCCGGGCTTCCTCTTGGTATGTGATCCAGCGAATGCGGCCCTCGGCTTCCTCCCGCCAGTCCAGCTCCGGTGCCGGGATCGTGCGGAAGCCGCGCTTGGTGCAGAAACGCCTGAAGGCCGAAATGCAGGACAGGTAGCGGTTCACCGTCCCCGGCTTGGCCCCACCTGCAACGATCACCGCCACCACGTCATCCACGGTGTTGGCGTCGAAGCTGTCCTGTGGGAGCGACTTGCCGACGATGGACATGAGCCGGTCGAGCTTGCGGAGGCTCTCGTCCTTCGTGGCCTTGCCCGCCCACATGATGCCTCTGGCCTTCGCCACGGCCTCTCCGAATGTCAGGCAGGGTGTCGTGGAGACTGGGAGAGTCGCTGGGGCCGTATCGGTCCGTTCGGAGGCGACACAGCCCTCTACCCGGTCAAGGAACGAGATTTCGAGACGCTTGGCTTCCACCGTAATACCAACCTGCATTGATCATGACCCATGTGCCCATGTGCGACGGCCTATGGTCATGATGTGCCATGGCTGGTCGACGAGCTTGTTCCAGGCCTCGCAGCAGTGGTCGACGATGTTGTCGTAGGATG
>JAJXVK010000171.1 GCA_021782155.1 Pseudomonadota bacterium | reverse complement strand
CGCCAATGAATGGTTCTCGATCGATGCATGGTCAGACTTTGTCACAACGGTCGATCCATCCGACTGCAGCGTTACGGCATTGCCGTCGACAAACATCGTCGCACCGGCCAACGAAGCGGAATAGTCCGCGATCACCTGGTATCCGGTGGGGCTGTTGCAGAAGTTCTCGAGGGTGCCGAGCTGAACCGTATTGCCATCCGGGGCGACGATGTTCGACGCCACGCTGGTCCGGCAGATCACAGGGACATACCCGACAATGTCGAGGGTGTAATGGCCCGCCTCGGTAACGGAGCCAGGGGCAATCGCCTGAACCGGCCCAGCAAGAGAGACGAGTCCAGCCGCAACGATGATTGGGGCAAGCAGCTTCACGTTTAGACCTCCCGAATTCAATCGGGATGGAAAATGCCAAGACACTCTCAATTTTACGTGTGGGATTAAGGTTAATGAGACCTGTGCGCGGGTGGGCGTAGAGCGCTGAAAGGCGGGCGAACTTTTGGACTGTTGCCGGCAAAGGACGATCTGCATCGCTTCTTTCTCGAACAGGCCAAGGTTGGATTGAGCGCCGGCAGCGAGTTCGGCGCCGATTGCAATGGCTTTGTCCGGCTCAATTTCGGCTGCCCGCGCGACCTGATCGACGATGCCGTGGACCGCATGGCAAAGGCGCTAGCTCGCAACATCAGCCTGGCCTGAGTCCGAAATGACAGGTTCGGGTCCGACCGGGAGCCCGGCCGGCGATGCAGGCGCCGGGCCGGGGTGCCTGGCCCCGGCGATTTCATGTCGGAGCCGGCGCAATCGAGTGCCGCGAGGGGCAGGGCCCCGTGCCAGATCCGTTATTCGGATCCGCCCAAGGCTGAGGGAGCCTGTTCAGCACGAACCGGCAATCACGGTCAGTATCACCCGTTCGTGGCGAAACCGGGATAGAGCGTCATGCCGCCATCGATAAACACCGTGGTGCCCACGATGTAGTCGGCATGGTCGGAAGCCAGCCACACCGCGGTCTGCGCGATGTCGCCGGGTTCGCCGATCCGGCCGTAGGGGACGAGCGTCATGAGCTTGTCATAGGCCTCCTGCGTATCCCACGCGGCGGTGTTGATCGGGGTGCGGATCGCGCCGGGCGCGATCGAATTGACGCGGATGCGCTGCGGCGCAAGTTCCTGCGCCATGCTCTGCATGAGCATGTCCACCCCGCCCTTCGAGCTCGCGTAGTTGACGTGCCCGGCCCAGGGGATGACCTGGTGCACGCTCGACATGCAGATGATCTTGCCTGCCGCACGCGAGACCTCGGGCACCACCCCGCGCCGCACGAACTCCTTCGCCGCCGCCCGCGCGCAGAGGAACTGGCCGGTCAGGTTCACGTCGATCACCTTCTGCCACTGCGCCAGGGTCATCGTGGTGAAGGCCGAATCGCGCTGGAGGCCGGCGTTGGCGACGCAGATGTCGACCGTGCCGAAATCGGCGACGACGCTGGCGAACATCGCTTCGACCTGCGCCTCGTCGGACACGTCGGCCTTGTAGGCCTTCGCCCTCGATCCAGCCGCCTCGATCCTGGCGACGACCGCCTGCGCCGCGTCGTCGCCGGCCACGTAGTTCACCGCCACGTCCGCCCCGGCCTCGCCCAGCGCCACGGCTACCGCCTCGCCGATGCCCGAATTGGCGCCGGTGACGATCGCCTTCTGGCCCGCAAGCATCCTTGGCAGCGGAGGCAGCGGCGTGGCCGGAATATACGATGGCGTCGGGGTATCGGTCACGGGGCTTTCTCCTTGGCGGCTTCGGCGATCAGCAGGGCGACGAGCCCGGTCCAGCCGGTCTGGTGCGAAGCGCCCAGCCCGCGCCCGGTCCCGCCGTGGAAATACTCGTTGAACTGGATCAGGCCGTCGAAGGCCGGGTCGCTGGCGGCGAGCGGGTCGCCCGCCTGGAATGGACGGCGACCCTCGCCATCCTGCAGGAACAGCCCGACCAGCCGTTGGGACAGATCGTCGGCGATCGCGCCAAGCCCGAGCGGCGGCGCCGATCCGGTGGGCACCGGCATGAAGAACTCGGGACCATAGAACCGCTCGAACTCGCGCAGCGCCTCGATCAGCAGGAAGTTGAGCGGTATCCACACCGGTCCGCGCCAGTTGGAGTTGCCGCCATAGATGCGCGTCGTCCCCTCGCCCGGTTCGTAGTCAAGCACGAAGCGCTCGCCCGCGCAGTCGAACACGTAGGGCGCTGACTCATAGACCTTCGACAGCGAACGCACGCCGTGCGGCGAGAGGAATTCGCCCTCGTCGAGCATCCGCGTCAATACCGCGTTGAGCCGATGCTTGCGCAGCAGCGAGAGCAGGCGCCGGCCTTCGGGCCCCGGCGATTCCCAGTCGGACACGAGCCCCGCGTAGTCGGGGCGATGATCGAGGAACCACTTGGACCGAGCGGCGAAGCCGGGCAGGTTGCGGTCGAAGTCGTGCGGCAGGACCATAACCGCGAGGATCGGAAGCAGCCCTGCGATCGAACGCACCCGCAGTTTCTGCGGTGCGTGTCCGGGCACGCGCAGGGTGTTGTAATAGAACTGGTCTTCCTCGTCCCACAGCCCGTCGCAATGTCCTCCGGCCGCGGATTCGCCGTGGAGCGCGGCGGCGATGTAGACGAAGTGCTCGAAGAACTTGGCGACGAGATCCTCATAGCCCTCGTCGGTCGCGGCAAGCTCGATGGCGATGCGCATCATGCCCAGCGCGTACATCGCCGCCCATGCCGTGCCGTCGCTCTGTTCCAGAGTGCCGCCGCCGGGCAGCGGCTTGGTCGCGTCGAACAGGCTGATGTTGTCGAGGCCGAGAAAGCCGCCCTCGAACAGGTTGTTACCCTCTGCGTCCTCGCGATTCACCCACCAGGTGAAGTTGAGCAGCAGCTTGTGGAAGATGCGGCGCAGGAAGGCATAGTCGGCAACGCCGGTCGCGTCGCGGTCCATGGCGAACACGCGCAGCGCCGCCCAGGCCGACACGGGTGGGTTCACGTCGCCGAAGTTCCATTCGTAGGCCGCCATCTGGCCGTTGGGATGGAGCGCGCGCGGCTGGGTGAGCAGCAGCAGTTGCGCCTTGGCGTAGTCCGCATCGACCAGCGCCAGCGTGGCCGCGTGGAAGGCGAGGTCCCACGAGGCGAACCACGGGTATTCCCAGCAATCGGGCATCGCGAGGATGTCTCCGCCGTGCGGATCGACATCGCCCATCGCGAGGTGCTTCCACGACCCGTTACGGATCGCGCCGCGACCCGGCGGAGGTGCCGGTTCGGCCGGGTCGCCCTGCAGCCAGCGCCACACGTCGTAGCCGTAGAACTGCTTGCTCCACAGCATGCCGGCCAGCGCCTGGCGCTGGACCAGGCGCCGTTCGGGGTCGACGATGTCAGCCTGCAGATCGGCGTAATAGGCGTCGGCCTCGGCGCGGCGTGTCGCCATGACGGCATCGAAACCGGCGAACGGCTTGCCCCTGGCGCCGGCGAGCCGCAGCCGCACGCGCACCTGGCGCGTTTCGCCTGGCGCGAGGTCGAGCACGGCGTGCGCGGCGGCCTTGGTCCCGCATCGCGCCGGGTTGACTGCATCGGCGCGGCCGCCGACCACCGCGTCGTTGATGCCGTCCTTCCACCAGCCCTCGCGCGGCTCGCCGGGAAGGCGCGCAGGATTGGTCTCGTTGTCGCAGAACAATAGCTCCGCGCCCGGCGCGTCGCAGTCCCAGCGCATCGGCCCGAGGTCCGGGTGGTCGACGGCGATGCCGCCGCCCTTCGCCTGCAGCAGCGGGCGCGGTGCATCCTCGCGCCACGACCAGGTGTTGCGGAACCAGACATGCGGCAGGACGTGGAGCGTCGCCGGATCGGGACCGCGATTGGTCACGCTCACCAGCATCAGCACATCGTCGGGCGCGGCCTTGGCATAGTCGACCGCGATGTCGAAATAGCGTCCTTCGTCGAACACGCCGGTATCGGCGATTTCGTATTCGGGCCGGTCGAGCCCGCGCGCCGCGTTCTCGCGCAGCAGATCGTCATAGGGAAACGCCGCCTGCGGGTACTTGTAGAGCATCCGCATCAGCGCGTGGCTGGGAACGCCGTCCAAGTACCAGTAGAGCTCCTTGACGTCCTCGCCGTGGTTGCCCTCGGCGTTGGTCAGTCCAAACAGCCGCTCCTTCAGGATCGGGTCGCGCCCGTTCCACAGCGCCAGCGACAGGCACAGCTTCTGCCGGTCGTCGGAAAATCCCGCGATCCCGTCCTCGCCCCAGCGATAGGCCCGGCTGCGCGCATGATCGTGCGGGAAATAGGCCCAGGCGTCGCCGTCGGCGCTGTAGTCCTCGCGCACCGTGCCCCATTGCCGCTCGCTGAGGTAGGGGCCCCACCGCCGCCAGGCCCCTTCGCCCGACATCGCGGCGATCCGTTCTTGCTCGGCAGCAGGCATGACGCCGGGTTTCCTCCCAAACGAGGTCGAGGGCAAGTGACGGTCAGTTCATGATTTCCCCGCACGCCGCAGGGCCGATGAACGGACCCTGTCGTGAAAGAGCCCCAGTTCCCAGCGAAGCTCTTCCGTTCGAGCGGATTTGCCGGATAGCCTGCGAGACGGAGTGATCTGCACGCAATGCAACGTGCGCGATGACCGGGCGAGGGCCAAGATGACGTTTGCACAATCGCGCCATCGGGCGAATAACGATCCCTCTGAAGACAAGAGGTTACCTCGTGGCGCGATCGCCGATTCGTGATGGGCTTGCGGGACTGTCGGTCGCGGGGCTGATGGTCCCCGAGGCGGTGGCCTATGCCGCGATCGCCGGACTGGCGCCCGGGCGGGCGCTGGTGGCGGGCATCGCGGGCGGTATCGCCTATGTCCTCGTCGGCCGCAGCCGGTTCGCGATCGTTTCGCCGACCTCGTCTTCGGCCGTGATCCTGGCCGCGGCGCTTGGCTCTCTCTCGGCCGATCCTGCCACGCGCGACATGATGGCGACCGCGATGACGCTGGCGGTCGGCGCGCTGTTCGCGGGGCTTGCGCTTTTCCGCCTGGGAAGCCTCGCGGGCTTCGTGTCGCGGCCGGTGCTGCGCGGCTTCGCCTTCGGTCTCGCGATCACGATCATCGTCAAGCAGCTCCCCAAGCTGGCCGGCGTCGCGGTGCCGGCGGGATCGATCGGCAGCGTCGTGCTCGATCTGGCCCGGCAGCTTCCGGACTGGCACTGGGCCAGCGTCGCGCTGGGGGTCGGCGCATTGGGCGCTCTGCTGGGCCTGCGGCGGTTCCGCGGCCTGCCGGCGGCATTCATCGTGATCGTCGCGGGAATAGCGCTCAGCCTGCTGGCCGACCTGCGCGGCATGGGGATCGCGCTTGCCGGACCCGCGCCGCTCGCCATGCCAAGCCTCGCCTTGCCGCAGGGCTTCCAGATCTGGGGACGCATCGCGCAACTGGCCGCGCCGGTCACCCTGATCATCTTCGCGGAGAGCTGGGGGACGATGCGCAACCTTGCCCTGCGGCACGGGGACACGCTGTCCCCCAACCGCGAACTCGGCGCCATCGGGTTCGCCAACGCCGCCGCCGCGCTGGTGCAGGGCATGCCGATCGGCGCCGGGTTCTCGGGCTGCTCGGCCAACGAGGCGGCGGGGGCGCAGAGCCGCTTGGCCGCACTCGTCGCCAGCCTGTCGGTGCTGGCGCTGGCGCTCTTCGCGGGCTCGCTGATCGCCCGGATTCCCGAGCCGGTGCTGGCGGCGATCGTCATCGGAGCCCTGACCCACGCGCTGTCGCCGGCGCCGCTCATCCGCCTGTTCCGCATCGGGCGCGACCAGTGGATCGGGCTGGCCGCGGCGCTGGGCGTGCTCGCCCTGGGCGTGCTCGACGGCATGCTTCTTGCGATTGGCCTGTCGATCGCCGAGCTGCTCTATCGGCTCTCGCATCCGCTTGTCAGCGAGCTGGGGCAGGTTCGCGGCGGGCACGATTTCGTCGACATCGCCCGCCATGCCGATGCCGAGCGCATCGCCGGGGTGGCCATCTACCGGCCCAACGCGCCGCTGTTCTTCGCCAACTCCGAGGCGAGCCTGCGCGCGATCGGCGATGCTGCGCGCAAACGCGCCGAGCCGGTGCTGATCCTGAGCCTCGAGGAAAGCAACGACCTCGACAGCACCGCGGTCGAGGCGCTCGGCGAGTTCGCGCAGTCGCTCAAGGGGGCGTCGCGCCGGCTGATCCTCGCCCGCGCGCACGACCGGGTGCGCGACGTGCTGAGCGTGGCGGGACTGTCGGAACTTGCCGAAGGATCGACCTTCAGTGTCGCGGACGCCGCCGCGCAGGCACGCCAGGGAGCATCACGATGACCAATTCGATCGAGCCCGTTCTCCATCCCGTCAGGATCGCCGACCTGCGGCCGACCCAGCTTTCGGTCGGGATGCGCGAGGTCGAGCGCAAGCGCGCCGGGTGGCGTGAGCTTCCCCGCGACAAGGCCGGAAAATTCCTCGGCGCGCACATGATCCCCGCGGTCATCGGACCCGGCGGCGAACCGTGGATCGTCGATCATCACCATCTCGTGCTTGCGCTCCATCTCGAAGGTGAAGAGAAGGTCATGGTCTCGGTGCTGGCCCGGCTCGAGGGCCTGCCGCGCAAGCGCTTCTACGCGTTCATGGACTCGCACAACTGGCTGCACCCCTACGACGGCGAGGGCAGGCGCCGGGACTGGCGCGAACTGCCCGCGCACGTCGGCAAGCTGATCGACGATCCCTATCGCTCGCTGGCGGGCGAGGTCCGCCGCGCCGGCGGCTATG
This sequence comes from Pseudomonadota bacterium, assembly GCA_021782155.1. Taxonomy (GTDB): domain Bacteria; phylum Pseudomonadota; class Alphaproteobacteria; order Sphingomonadales; family Sphingomonadaceae; genus Novosphingobium. The sequence continues at coordinate 438 of JAJXVK010000171.1, read as the reverse complement.
CCAAGTCCGCGACACCCTATACCGAGTTCCTGTGGGCCGACTTCTTCCGCGACCGGATCCGGCGCAAGACGGTCGTCGAAAAGTTCGCCAGGGCCGTCGACCGCGCCATCCAGCTGGCGCGCAGCGACGACGCGGATCACTTGCCGGGCTGGGCCGGCGCGGAAGACGGTTGACGCTTGCCGGGCCGCCCGATGGCCGGCGGGTCTCGTCCCGCCGCCTCTCTGACCGGAATCCGTCGCGGGCGCCCTGATGGGTTCAGTCGAAGGCGCAGGGATCAGGCGCGAGGAGGGCCCTGGCGTCACACCTCAGCCATATCGTCCTGTGATGTAATCCTGGGTTTTTTGGTGTTGCGGGTTGGTGAAGATGCGGAGGGTATCGTCGTATTCGACGAGTTCTCCGAGGTGGAAGAAGGCGGTTTTTTCGGAGACGCGGGCGGCC
>JAJXVK010000170.1 GCA_021782155.1 Pseudomonadota bacterium | reverse complement strand
GTCAGGTCCGTCCGTCGATGCTGCCCGGATACCGCAAGATCACCGAGGCGTTTCTGGCGGACTTACTGGACGCAGCGGCGCAGGGGCGCTGGAGCAAGCTGTCGACCAACAACGCCCACCTTATCACCGTTCCCGGCGGTAAGTCGGCTTTCACGACCTTGCGGCGGGCCATGGGTGCGGCAGGCCTACTGGAAGAGCTCGCGGGCTACTTCCGGGTCCGCGAACTGTTCGGGCAAAAGCGGAGGAGGTACCACCGGACGTGCTTCCGCCCGTCGGCTAAGCTCCTGGCGCTCGCCGAGGACCACGGCGTGCTGCTCGCCGACTTCAAGACACCGAGAAGACCTGGACGTGCAGCAGTCTCGCCGCCGTTCATCATCCGTGAAACGGTGTCCTTAGCGCCAGCCGAGGTCCTTGAGCTCCTGGCGGCGAAAGAGAACGGCGAGAGGCCACGGCGCCTTGAGGTCCCCGAGGACGATCCTCAGGTCGTGCGGATCGTCGCCGACATGGACCGGCTCAATGCCTTCCTGCTGGAAGAGGGGCGGATCAGTGGCATCGTCTTCGCAGGGCTTCGTCGCTTGTTCAGCAGCGCGGACCAGCCTGGCTTAGCTTACCAGTGGCATGGTCGCTTCTACAGCATGCCTCGGGCCGACAGTTACGAGAACCTGGAGGGCGGGAAGGACACCCGACAGGCAGTCGTGGTCATAGATGGCAAGCCAGCCCGCGAGGTCGACATCAGCGCCTCCCAGCTCACCGTGTTCCACGGGCTGCTGCAGGTCCCGTTCGACCCGTCCTGTGATCCGTATGAGCTGGGAGGCGGCCTCGATCGCGAGCGGGTCAAGGAGTGGTTGATGTTCGCCCTGGGCTCACAGGGGAGTAACCACGGAGGCAACCGCCTCAAGAAGGCGAAGCTCGCTGGTCTGGCCAAGTACCCGTTCTTGGCGGACCTCCCGCAGCTCGGGATCAGCATTTTGGACCTCCAGTTCCACGAGGCGGAAATCCTGCGCCTCGCGATGGAGCACCTGATGCAGCAGGACATCGGGTTCCTTCCCGTCCACGACGCGCTACTGGTGGCCGAGGGCAACGAAGAGGTGGCGGTCGCCGCCATCCGTGCTGCCTACATGCAGTACTTCACGGCGAACCTCGGGCTCCCCAGTGCACCCGTGCCGCGAGTGAAACACGATAGAATGGCGAGGGCGGCTTTTGCACCGGACGGCGCCCAAGGGCTCTCGATCGGCCTCCGGGTCCCTGAGGGAGCTATACGCCTTCGCTAGGGGGAGTGGATCAACGCCACTCTTCTGGTGAGCTAATGCACCCCCTAGGCCGCCCAGACGGCGCCCTTTGATCGTTCAGATTACCCGATTATTTCCTGAACAAACTTGGCGGGGTTCAGGTAGCCGCACAGTACCGCTTCACGCTCGTCGCGCTGATGCCGAAGTGCGCGGCGGTCTGGCTGATGCTCGCCTCGTTCGCTTTGCGCCAGGAGACCACCTCGGCGCCATCGGCAGCCATGGGGCGCCCCAGGCTCGCCTTGCCCCTGTGTGTGCGCCCTGTGGCCGCCAGGGAGGCCCGAGCGGCTGCCCGCCCTGAATCGCACCGCTCCTTGATCCGATTGCGCTCTATCTCGGCCATCTGGGCCAGCACGGCGACGATCAGCTTCCCGGCGTCCCCTGCGATGGGCCCGAGGCCGAGCACGTCGACCGTGACGCCCTTGTCGATGAGGTGCTTCACCGTAGCCTGGACGTCGAGCGCGTCGCGCCCCAGCCGGTCGATAGAGTAGACGCAGAGGGTGTCGCCCTTCCGGACGTGTCCCAGGAGCTTGCCGAAGCCAGGCCGATCGGCAGCGAGCGTGCCGCCGCTGACGCCCTCGTCGACGAACTCCTCGTCGAAGCCGCCGCCCAGGGCTTCCCGCTGGGCCTCCACGGACTGGTCGAGGGTCGAGACGCGGTAGTAGGCGACGCGGTGGGTCATAGGAGCTCCAGATGGGCCAGAAGTTGTCGACCGCTTCTGCGCCTAGACCACAATGTCGTCAAGTATCGTTAGGGCCATCTAAGAGGCGCCCCAGGCGGGTGGGCCACAACGTAGAAGTTAGGGTCCAGACCCGGTCAGACCTGACCCGACCGGGGATCACCATCGACAACCAAATGGCTTCCGTGAAGGGTCCCCCCTTTGCCTGTGGATGGTACCGCTGTGCCAAGCCGGATCAACGTTCAAGAATGACGGCTTCGCTCAAGGGGTTCGGTTTTGGTCGGACTTCGCCTTCTACCGGCGTTCTCTAGCTTCTACCCGCCCTCAACGCCGCGCTTTGCGCCCACGCCGGAAGGTTCTGGTGACCATCGTCCAACACGTAGTCATAAGAAGAGGTCCCTACGCTGAGGGGGTAGAGGAAGCCAACTGACGGCTTCGGTAGCCACTGTGGCCAAGGCACCAGCTGCTTCATCAGCTCGAAGGGGCGCCACTGCCCGTCGACCAGCTCGCAGACCCGCCCCATGCCATCTTCACGGAGCTCTAGGCCCATGAAGGCCAGGGGGTCATAGCCCGGTGCGGATGTTCCCTTTTGTGGGTGGCGAACGTTGTGGATGAACACCGCAAGGAGACCGCTCTTGCGGAAGAGGCAGTGGGCAATCTCGTAGCGGACGAAGGGTCTGGACCAGGTCCACGTGCCCGCGAGAACGCAGGTCACCGAGCTGTTGCCCATGCCTCGGCGGATCAACCGCTTCAGCGCCTCTTCCCCTTCGCTCATGGAGCTTTCCCAGAGGCTCTTGTCGTAGATGTTGTGGCTTGGTGGCTGCCAGCCAGGCCGAAATCGCCATGATTGCCGTACGATGCAAGTGCGGTGGATGTCTTCCTGGTAGTGGAAGGAGAAGAACACCTTCCGCCGTACCGGGGATGGAGCAGCGGTAGTTGCGGGGGCACCCAGCGGTGATCGAGCTGCATCACCGAGCGCAGACAAGCCGCTTAGAACATTTTGCGGCGTTGGTCGTGGTGTCAGTGGCCCCAAGCCTGAGACGAGGCTTGCCAGTGCATTGGAACTCGTGGGGCTTGGCGTTAGGGCGCTCTGCAAGTCGCTCAGGAAGTTGCCCAGTTGACTGCCGCTGGCGGAACAGCCCGACAACGGCGACATGCCGAGGGGCAGGCCGAAGGGGTTGCGGATGGACGGGTATCTGTCGCTGGTCATTGTAGCCCCTTCAGGATGACCGTGAGGGAAAGGGCAGATTGTAGGGCATAGAACGGCCACACTGCCGGACGAAAGAAGGCCACGATCGGCTTGGCCTTACCCTGCTCCATGGCAACATTGCCCGCCTCGGACAGGGCGCGCTTCGCCACCTGGCTGTAGAAATCCCGGAACGACCGCTCGACGCCGAGATAATAGGCATCCAGCATCGCGAACAGGGCCGGGGCAATCACGGCCACCCACAGAAGTGATGCATTATGCGACGACGCTGCAAGAGCAAAAACTGCCAGGTAAACGGTGACGCAGAGGTTCTTCACGGTGGCAGAATGTCCCGAGAGCCTCGCGATGACGCTCTCGATCATGCTGAGGTGCCCCATCCTCAGTGAAACCAGCGAACTTTGATCGAGCTCGGACATCAGACCCCCATGGGTTGGGCACTAATGTAGGAGAACGATAGGAGAACACAAGGGGCCTTGCGTCCTGGATTGGGAATAGTTCTCGACCTCGCCAAGGCTTCCCATTCCGGTGTGCCTGATGTGACGTTTGCCAATGCCGCCCTTGCCGAACGCAGCCAACTTCAAATCGAGGAGTGAAGATCGTCGGGGCTGGTCGATCCTGAGGTCAGTCGGTGACGCTTTGCCCGAGCAGCGAGGCAGTCTTGCAAGTGGTACAAAACCAGGTACATACTAGCGCACCCGATGCCGAACAAATGGCAGAAATCGGCCATCTATGAGCTGACCTGGCCTAGTCGGGCCAGGGGCACCACCGCACAGTTCATCGAGCGTGATTGGCAGGCGTGCGCGACGCCTGTAGACCGGCGCTGATGGCGTATCTCCCTTCGCTCCATGCGACGATCGCGCTGGCGATCACCGTCGCGATGTTCTGGGCATTCGCCAGGGCGAAGCTCGGCGTCGAGATCGTCTCGCTGCTGACGATCGTGCTGATCGCGCTGGTGCTCTATGTCTTCCCGCTGCCGGGAGGCGCGCCGACCGAGGGGCTGGAACTCGCCTTTTCAGGCTTCGGCAATTACGCGCTGGTGACGATCTGCGCGCTGATGGTGATGGGGCGGGGGCTGGTGACTACCGGCGCGCTCGAGCCCGCGGCCAGGGTGATCGAACGGGTGTGGAAGTTCAACCGCACGCTCGGCATGCTGGTCTCGCTTTTGCTGGCCTTCGCATTGTCCACCATGATCAACGACACACCGGTGCTGGTGCTGCTGCTGCCGATCTTCGTCCAGCTCGCCTCGCGCGGGGTGATGCCGAGTTCGAAGACGCTGATGCCGCTCAATGCCGCGGTGCTGATCGGCGGGATGGCGACCACCATCGGCACCTCGACGAACCTGCTGGTGGTTTCGATCGCCAGCGACCTCGGCCTGCCGCACATGAACGTGTTTCATTTCACTCCGCTGGTGCTGATCGCGGGAGCGATCGCGCTGCCTTACCTGTGGCTCGTCGCGCCGCACCTGTTGCCCGACAACAGCGGGCCCGAACGCACCACCGAACGCCGCTTCGTCAGCCGCCTTCGCGTTGGCGGCGGAAGCGAACTGGCGGGAAAGCCGCTCGACCAGGTGCGAAAGAGCCTGCCTGCGGACGTCGAGCTCGACCCGGCGATCGTGATGCCGCTGGTCGAAAGGCAGGACGTGCGCATCACGGGCACGCACGAGGGGCTGGAGGAAGCCAACCGCTTGCTCAACAGCGCTTCGGCGCCGGGCTGGATCCTCGAGCAGATCACCGCCGAAGCCTCGCGCGACGGCGAGGTGGTGGTCGTGACCGAACTCGCGCTGACGGTCGATTCGCGGCTCATCGGACATACGCTGGAAACCTCCGGCATCGGCGAGAATCACGGTGTCGCGATCCTCGGCACCCACAAGCCGGCGCGAACCGGCATGATCTCGCAGCCCTACTATCTCGAGACCCTGCGCGAGGGCGACGTGTTGCTGGCGATGGGCACCATGGCGCGGCTGCAGGACTTTGCCGAGGCCGACAGCCTGCTGATGCTCGACGCGGTGCGCGAAGTGCCGCGCCGCTCGAAGGCGCTGCTGGCGCTGGGCATCATGGCCGGATCGGTGTTCACCGCGGCGATCGGCATCCTGCCCATCGCCATCGCCGCGCTCGGCGGATCGATCGCGATGCTGATCACCGGCTGCGTTCGCTTCGACCGGATTGGTCAGGCGCTTTCGGCGAAAGTCATCGTGCTGGTCGCGGCGAGTATCGCGGTTGGCAAGCTCGTGCTCGAAAGCGGCGCGGCGGCTTGGCTCGGCATGGTCTTCGCAGGAGTATTGCAGTTCCTGCCACCCGCCGCGGTGCTGGCCGCGATCATGATCTTTTCGACGATCCTGACCAATTTCTCATCGAATGCCACCGCGGCCACAGTGGGCACGCCGATCGCCTTCAACATCGCGCAGAAGCTGGGCCTGCCCGCCGAACCGATGGTGCTGGCGGTGCTGTTCGGCTGCAACCTGTGCTACGCAACGCCGATCGCCTACCAGACCAACATGCTGATCATGGGCGAGGGCGGCTACCGCTTCCGCGATTACGTGCGCATGGGCCTGCCACTGATCGGGATCATGGTGGTTTCGCTGTCGATCCTGCTGGCGCTGAAGTTCCAGCTTTGAACCGTCTGCCCGGATGTGTCCCGGGCGATCAGTATCCGCCGTCGGATCCCGAGCGCGCGGCAGAGGCGGCGATGAGGTTGTTGATCTGCGACTGGCTCGGCATGACCGGCCCTTGCGCCATGCGCCGGCGGCGCTCGTCCTCGAGCTTCTTGAGATAGGCCTTGCGCTGCTCCGGAGTCATCTTGGCGAGCACCGCCGGGTCGACTTCGATGGTGACTTCCATCGGCGCGCGAGAACCCGGGACGACCGAGCTGCCATCGTCGACCGTCGAGCTATCCATCGGCGCGCCAAAGCCACCTGGCGCATCCGAACCCCAGGAGTTGCGTTCCGGAGGGGGGCTGCCGATCATTTTCGGCCCGAACTTCTTGCGCTCCTGCTGCTTCAGCGCGGCCATCTGTTCTCGCCTGGCGACTCCGTCCGTGATCGCCTCGCGCCGGTTGCCATCGGCGAACATCGCGACGGTCGCCGAGATCACGACCGTGACGATCGCGAAATGGCGGTACATCTTGGGACTGATGCCCAGAAGGGGTCCGGCGGAAGCATCCATGCCCGGTCATTATGGCGAACCGATCTTAACGAGCGGTTCCCGTAGCGTGGTTAGCAATCCGTTGAGAGGCGCCGAAGCACTTGCGTTCGGCATTTGTTCCCGTTATCGACTCCGCATGGCAAAGCCCAAGCGCCGTTATGTCTGCCAGGCCTGTGGCAGCGCCTCCAACCGCTGGCAGGGTCAGTGCCCCGACTGCGCGGAATGGAACACGCTGGTCGAGGACGCGCCGCACACCATCTTCTCGGCGAAACACGACCTGTCGAGCGGCGGTCGTTCGTTCGAATTCGTCTCGCTCGACGCGCCTGTGGCGCTGCCCGACAGGCTGTCCACCGGAATCGCGGAGTTCGACCGGGCGCTGGGCGGCGGACTGGTGCCGGGATCGGCGGTGCTGATGGGCGGCGATCCCGGAATCGGCAAGTCCACGTTGTTGCTCCAGGCGGCAGCGCGGGTTGCCTCCCGGGGCGAGGACGTGGTCTATATCAGCGGCGAGGAGGCTGCGGCACAGGTGCGCCTGCGCGCCGACCGGCTCGGGCTGGGCAAGGTGCCGATCCGACTCGCCGCGGCGACCTCGGTGCGCGACATCCTCACGACGCTCGGCCGCGCCGAGCCGCCGCGCCTGCTGGTGATCGATTCGATCCAGACCATGCATTCCGACCAGATCGAAGGCGCGCCGGGCACGGTCAGCCAGGTGCGCGGCTGCGCTTTCGAACTGATCCGCTACGCCAAGGAGAGCGGCGCGGCGCTGGTGCTGGTCGGCCACGTCACCAAGGACGGTGCGATCGCGGGGCCCCGCGTGCTCGAGCACATGGTGGACGTTGTGATGAGCTTCGAGGGGGAGCGCAGCCACCAGTACCGCATCCTGCGCGCGCTCAAGAACCGCTTTGGCGCGGTCGACGAGATCGGCGTGTTCGCGATGGAGGGG
>JAJXVK010000169.1 GCA_021782155.1 Pseudomonadota bacterium | reverse complement strand
GGCACGGGCAATGCGGAACCGTGGGTGCCCACGGTCAACGGGCGCGACGGCGACAGCCTCTATACGTCCTCGGTGGTCGCGGTGGATGCCGACACCGGCGCCTACAAGTGGCACTTCCAGGAGACGCCCGAGGACCGCTGGGACTTCGACAGCGACGCGCAGATCACCGTTGCGGACCTCACCATCGACGGCAAGCCGCGCCACGTGGTGATGCATGCGCCCAAGAACGGCTACTTCTACCTGCTCGACGCGGCGACGGGACAGTTCATTGCGGCCAAGTCCTACGCCACGCAGAACTGGACGACGGGCATCGACGGCAAGACCGGCCGCCCGGTCGTGGCCGAGGACGCAAATTACGAAATCACCGGCAAGCCCTTCGTCAGCCTGCCCGGTGCGACCGGCGCGCACAGCTGGCACCCGATGAGCTTCAGCCCGAAGACGGGGCTCGTCTACATCCCGGCCAACAACGTGATCCAGGGCTACGCCGCGGAGAAGGGCTGGAAGCCGACCGACATCGGCTACCAGGTCGGCATCGACATCTCGCAGGTCTCGCTGCCCGCCGATCCCAAGGTGCGCGCCGATACCATGAAGATGACCACCGGCTCGCTGCTCGCGTGGGACCCCGTCGCGGGCAAGGCGTCATGGACCGTGCCGCATGTGGGCCCGTGGAACGGCGGCACGCTGGCGACCGCGGGCAACCTCGTGTTCCAGGGCACCGCGGCGGGCTCGTTCGACGCCTATAGCGCCGACAAGGGCAAGAAGCTGTGGTCCTTCCCGACGCAGAGCGGGGTGATCGCCGCACCGATGACCTATGCGATCGACGGGCAGCAATACGTCGCGGTGCTGGTCGGCTGGGGCGGTTCCTACGCGGTCAGTGCGGGGCTGCTCTCGGGCAAGTCGGGCAACATCCGCAACATCAGCCGGATCATGGTGTTCAAGCTTGGCGGCAAGGCGCAGCTTCCGCCCGTACCGGCGGCGAGCAACCTTCCGCTCGACCCACCGCCGTTCACCGGCACGCCCGAGCAGGTCGCGCGCGGCGCGGCCCAGTTTGGCCGTTACTGCGTGGTCTGCCATGGCGACGGGGCGATCAGCGGCGGGCTCAACCCCGACCTGCGCCACTCGGTCTACATCAACGCGCCCGAAGGTATCCGCTCGGTGGTGATCGACGGCGCGCTGATGCATGGCGATGCGGCGAAGGGCATGGTCTCGTTCAAGTCCGCGCTGAGCAAGGACGATGTCGAGGACATCCGTCAGTACATCATCAAGCGCGCCAACGAGGACAAGGCGCTCGGGCTCAAGTGAGCGGCTCGAAACCTGCCAGTGGCCGACCGTTGGCGTTACGGTCGGCCGTGAAGCTGTAGCCACAGCCTGCCGACCCCGCGGTCAGGACGAGGCCCGGCGTGGAGCTTGACTGCCAGTCGGCCACGGTCATCGCGCCTCCGTCGAGGCGCGTCCACTGCGTCTGCGCGGGAAGCTGCGCCAGGGCCGCACGCTGGCTCTCGCGCGTGGCGGAGAGCATCGCGGTGAACTCTTCGAGGGCCACGTCGCGGTTTGCCCAGTCGAGCCAGAAGGCCGGGCCGTCCTGGCAATAGGCGTTGTTGTTGCCCTGCTGGCTGCGCCCGCACTCGTCGCCCGCGGTCAGCATCACCGTGCCGGTCGAGGCGAACAGCGTCGTCAGCATGGCGCGCTGCGCTGCCTGGCGGCGGGCGAGGACTTGCGGGTCTTCGGAAGGCCCTTCGACGCCGCAGTTCCACGAGAAGTTCTCGCCGTGCCCGTCGCGGTTGTTCTCGCCGTTCGCCTCGTTGTGGCGGCTTGCGTAGCTCACGAGGTCGGCGAGGGGGAAGCCATCGTGCGCGGCGAGGAAATTGACGCCGCGGCAGGCGCTGCCGAAGGTGTCGGACGATCCCGACAGGCGCATCGCCAGTTCGCCCGGCGTGGCGTCTCCGCGCCAGAACCGGCGCACGCCGTCGCGAAAACGGTCGTTCCATTCGAGCCAGTTCGCCGGGAACTGCCCGAGCCGGTAGCCGCCCGGCCCGATGTCCCACGGCTCGGCGATCATCACCCGGTCGGCGAGCATCGGATCGGCGGCGATCTCGGCGAAGAAGGGGGCGTGGGCGTCGAAATCGGGGCCGCGCGCCAGCACGGGGGCGAGGTCGAAGCGGAAGCCGTCGATGCCGCAATGGCTCACGAAATGCCGCAGCGTGGCGAGCGCCAGCCATCGCACCGGGCGTTGCGCGAAGTCGAGCGTGTTGCCGCAGCCGGTGACGTTGACGAGCCGCCCGTCCGCTTCGGTCGCATAGGCCTGGGGATCGAGCCCGCGCAGGCCGAATGTCCCGCCCTGCTCGTCGCTCTCGCCGGTGTGGTTGAACACGAGATCCAGGATCACGCCGATCCCCGCCTTGTGCAGCGCCGCCACCGTCTCGCGCAGTTCGCGCACGCCGCCGGGGCACAGCCCGGGATCGAGCGCCATCGGCGCGACCGGGTTATAGCCCCAGGCGTTGACGAGGCCCAGCGGCGGCAGGTGGCGCTCGTCGATCCAGGCTACGATGGGCATCAGCTCGACCGCGCTGACGTGGAGCTTCTGGAAGTGCGCGATCACCGCCGGGTGCGCGAGCGCGGCGACGGTGCCGCGCTCGCGCTCGGGCACTTCGGGATGCAGCATGGTGAAGCCGCGCACGCCGATCTCGTAGACCAGCCCGCCTCGCGTGAACCTTGGCGGTTCGGCGGCGACGACGGGGAGGTCGCCAGGCACGATCGCGCGCGGGACGACATGCGCGGTGTCGGCCCCGAACTCGGCAAGCAGCGGGTTCTGCATGAAGCGGCGGTCGAGCTCGACCGCGTATGGATCGACCAGCAGCTTGGCGGGATCGAACCACAGGTTGCGCGCCGGGTCGTAGGGACCTTTCGCGCGAAAGCCATAGCGCGTCTCGGAAAGGTCCTCGGGCAGTGCGATCCACCATTCGCCCAATTCGTCGGCCATCGCGTGGCGCGTCTCGTGCTCGCCGTCGAACAGGCACAGCCAGACCGCCTCGGCGAGCGGCGCGCTGACGCGGAAATGCGTCGTGCCGCCGGCAACGCGGACTCCGCAGGCGGAGGTCACGTCACCACGTCGGGCGCGGTCCGGCCGGTGTGACGGGCGATCCCGGCGATGGCCTCGGCGGCGGCGATCAGGTCAACCAGCATCGCGGGGGTCTCGGCGTCGAGGGCGCCCCCGGCGGGCTCGTAGCGTTCGAGGTAGACGCGCAGCGTCGCGCCTTCGGTGCCCGTGCCCGAAAGGCGGAACACGACGCGGCTGCCGCCAGCGAACAGCACGCGCAGGCCCTGATTATGGCTGACCGAACCGTCGACCGGGTCGGTATAGGCGAAGCTGTCCGCCGCGGCGACCTCAAGCGGGCCGAAGCGCTTGCCCGCGAGGCCGGGCAGCGCGGCAGTGAGCTCGGCGATCAGCGCATCGGCACGCGCGGTCTCGATCGCTTCGTAATCGTGGCGCGCATAGTAGTTGCGCCCGAAGCGCGCCCAGTGCTCGCGCGCCAGCGTGTCGACGCTGATCTTGCGCACCGCGAGAACGTTGAGCCACAGCAGCACCGCCCACAGGCCGTCCTTCTCGCGCACGTGGTCCGAGCCGGTGCCCGCGCTTTCCTCGCCGCAGATCGTCGCCAGGCCGGCATCGAGCAGGTTGCCGAAGAACTTCCACCCGGTCGGCGTCTCGAAGCAGGCCACGCCCAACGCTTCGGCGACGTGGTCGGCGGCGGCGCTGGTCGGCATCGAGCGGGCAATGCCCTTGAGCCCCGCCGCATAGCCGGGCGCGAGGTGGGCGTTGGCCGCGAGCATCGCCAGCGAGTCCGACGGGGTGACGAAGCGCCCGCGCCCCAGCACCAGGTTGCGGTCCCCGTCGCCGTCCGAAGCCGCGCCGAAATCGGGCGCATCGGGGCCGAGCATCAGCGCGAACAGGTCGTGCGCGTGGACCATGTTGGGATCGGGGTGGTGCCCGCCGAAGTCCTCCAGCGGCGCGCCGTTGCGCACCGTGCCCTGCGCGAAGCCGATCCGGTTCTCGAGGATCTCGCGGGCATAGGGGCCGGTCACCGCGTGCATCGCGTCGAACGCCATGGTGAAGCCGCCCGCCGCCAGCGCGCGGATCGCGGCGAAATCGAACAGGCTCTCCATCAGCGCGGCGTAGTCGGCGACCGGGTCGATCACGTCGACCGCCATGCCTGCCACTTGCATGGTGCCGATCGTGTCGAGGTCGACATCGGGCGCATCGACCGTCAGCCAGCGGTCGATCGTGAGCGTCCGCTGGTAGATCGCCTCGGTCACGGCTTCTGGTGCGGGGCCGCCGTTGGCGACGTTGTACTTGATGCCGAAGTCTTCCTCGGGCCCGCCGGGGTTGTGGCTCGCCGAGAGGATCAGACCGCCGCTCGCGCCGTGCTTGCGGATCACGTGGCTCGCCGCCGGGGTCGAAAGGATGCCGCCCCGGCCGACCAGCACCCGGCCATAGCCGTTCGCTGCCGCCATGCGGATTGCCTGCTGGATCACCGCGCGGTTGTGGAAACGCCCGTCGCCGCCGATCACCAGTGTCGCCCCGGCCCCGGCGCCCGCGACATCGAACACCGACTGGATGAAGTTCTCCGCGTAACTGGGCCGCTGGAACACCCGGACCTTCTTGCGCAGGCCCGACGTGCCGGGCTTCTGCCCGTCGAAGGGCGTGGTCGCTACCGTCCGGATCATGCCTTCTCCGTAATCAACCGGGCGTAGAGTTCGGCATAGGCCTTGCCGCTCGCAGCCCAGGAAAAATCGCACTTCATGCCGTTTCTCCGGATCTGGCGCCACACATCCGGCTGGCGGTAGAGCGCCACGGCGCGGCTCACCGCCGCAGCGAGCGCTTCGTAGCTGACCCCGTCGAACTGCACGCCGGTCGCAACCCCGGCGGCGAGCGCGGCGGGATTGGCGTCGATCACCGTGTCGGCGAGGCCCCCGGTGCGCGAGACCACGGGCACGCAGCCATAGGCGAGGCCATAGAGCTGGGTGAGCCCGCAAGGCTCGAACCGGCTGGGGACGAGGATCGCGTCGCCCCCGCCCTGCATCAGGTGCGAGAGTGCCTCGTCGTAGCCGATGCGCACGCCGACCTGTCCCTTGTGGCGCGCGGCGGCGGCATGGAACGCGTCCTCGTTCGCCTTTTCGCCCGAGCCGAGCAGAGCCAGCCGCCCACCGTTGCCGACCAGGTGGTCGAGCACCTCGATCACCACGTCGGCGCCCTTCTGCCAGGTGAGGCGCGAGATCATCACGAACAGCGGCCCGTCGCCGTGATCGAGCCCGAACACCGCTTCCACCGCCCGCTTGTTCGCGGCGCGTCGCGGCAGCGTGCGCGCGGTGAAGGTATCGGTCAGGTGCGGGTCGTGCGCCGGGTTCCACAACGCGGTGTCGATGCCGTTGAGGATGCCCAGCACCGCGTCGCCCTTGGCCGCGACGATGCCTTCGAGCCCCATGCCGAACTCGCGGCGGCGAATCTCCGAGGCGTAGGTCGGGCTGACCGTGGTGATCACGCTCGCCGCCTGCATCCCGGCCTTGAGGAAGCCCACCCCGCCGTAGCTTTCGACGCCTTCGATCGTCCACGCGCTGTCGGGGAGGCCGAGCCGGGGAAAGATCCCGGCGCCGAAATAGCCCTGGAAGGCCATGTTGTGGATCGTCATCACCCCGGGCAGCGCCTTCGCGCCGCCGAAAGGCGCGAAGCGCTGGTAGGCGAGCGTCATCGCCGCCTGCCAGTCGTGCGCGTGGACGAGGTCGAACTTCAGTTTGGCGACGGCGCCGCCCGCAACGTCGGCGGCGGCGCGCGAGAAGGCGGCGAAGCGGCGCCAGTTGTCGCCCCAGTCGCGCCCTTCGGGATCGCTGTAGGGCCCGCCCTCGCGCGCGAACAGCCCGGGCGCGTCCAGCGCGAGCAGCGGATGGCCGTCCATCCTGCCCGCGACCAGCCGCGCCGGTTCGCCCAGCAGCGAGGGCCAGGTGTGCACCGTGCGCGCGCGCTTCATCGCCGCGAGAACGGCGGGATAGCCCGGCAGCATCGTCGTCATCTTCACGCCCTGCGGCGCGAGCGCGGCCGGGAGTGCGCCCGCCACGTCGGCCAGGCCGCCCGTCTTGATCAGCGGCACCGCCTCGGAGGCAACCGAGAGGACGTGAAGCGTCACCGCGCTTCGAGCCGCTCGATCATCGGCCTGGTGATCAGGCACACGCCGTTGTCGGTGCGGCGGAAGCGACGTGCGTCGAGTTCGGGGTCCTCGCCCACCACCAGACCCTCGGGAATGCGCACGCCCGAATCGATGATCACCCGCTTGAGCTGCGCATGGCGACCGATGTTGCAATAGGGCAGGATCACCGCTTCCTCGCAAGCCGAGAAGCTGCCCATTTTCACGCCGGTGAACAGCAGGCTGCGCCAGGCCGTCGCTCCTGAAACGATGCAGTCCTGGCTGACCAGCGACGAGATCGCGCGGCCGCGCCGTCCCTCTTCATCATGCACGAACTTGGCGGGCGAGGCGACGATCTGGTCGGTCCAGATGCGCCAGTCGCGATCGTACATGTCGAGCTTTGGCACCACGTCGGTGAGGTCGAGGTTGGCTTCGAAATAAGCATCGAGCGTCCCCACGTCGCGCCAGTATTCCTCGATCTCGTCGGCGGCGCGGATGCAGCTGTCGGTGAAGCGGTGCGCCACCGCCTTCCCGTGCCTGACGATGTAGGGGATGATGTCGCCGCCGAAATCGCGCTTCGATTCCGGGTCGGCGGCGTCGCGGCGCAGCTGGTCGAACAGGAACCGGGTCTCGAAAACGTAGATGCCCATCGAGGCGAGCGCCATGTCGGGGTTGCCGGGAATGCCCGGCGGATCCTTGGGCTTTTCGACAAAGGCGGTGATCGTGTCGTTCGCATCGACGTGCATCACGCCGAAGCCGGTCGCGTCCTTGCGTGGCACAACCAGGCAGCCCACCGTCACGTCGGCGCCCGAGTTGACGTGTTGCTGCAGCATCAGCTCGTAGTCCATCTTGTAGATGTGATCGCCCGCCAGGATCACCATGTACCTGGGCGCGTAGCTCTCGATGATGTCGATGTTCTGGTAGACCGCATCGGCGGTGCCCTCGTACCAGTGCAGCTCGTCGATGCGCTGGCTGGCGGGCAGGATGTCGAAGCTCTCGTTGCGTTCGGGACGCATGAAGTTCCACGCGCGCTGCATGTGGCGGATCAGCGAGTGCGCCTTGTACTTCTTTGCAGCTCCGATCC
>JAJXVK010000168.1 GCA_021782155.1 Pseudomonadota bacterium | reverse complement strand
ATGCGCTATGCCGCGATCGGCGGGGGCAAGCGGCTGCTGCCGCTGTTGCTGGTGGAAACCGCGGCGATGCACGCGGTCGATCGCGCCGCCGCAGTCCGCGCCGGGACGGCGATCGAGGCGATCCACGTCTATTCGCTGATCCACGACGACCTGCCGTGCATGGACGACGACGCGCTGCGCCACGGCAAGCCCACCGTCCACCGCACTTTTGACGAGGCGACCGCGGTGCTCGCCGGCGACGCGCTGCTGGCGCTGGCGTTCGAGATCATCGCCGATCCGATCACCAGCGGCGATCCTTTCGTGCGCGCCGAGCTGTGCCAGGCACTCGCGGTCGCCAGCGGCTATGGCGGCATGGCGGGCGGGCAGATGATGGACATCGTCGCCGAGACATCGAGCTTCGACCTGCCGACCGTCACCCGGCTGCAGCAGCTCAAGACCGGCGCGCTGCTGGGCGCGGCGGTTGAAGTGGGCGCGATCCTGGGCCACGTTCCGGCCGAGGGACGCATGCACCTGCGCGGCTATGCCCGCGATATCGGGTTGGCGTTCCAGATCGCCGACGACCTGCTCGACGCGGAAGGCGACGAGGAGCTTGCCGGCAAGGCGTTGCGCAAGGACGCGGCGCAGGGCAAGGAGACGTTCCTGTCCTTGCTCGGCGCCGAGCGGGCGCGGGAACAGGCGCACATGCTCGTCGATCAGGCGATCGCGCATCTTGGGGGATACGGAGCCGAGGCGGACTTGCTGCGCGCACTCGCCCGCTTCGTGGTGGAGAGGGACCGCTGACATGCCAGACCGGGCCGGGAAGGAACGCATCGGTGTCTATCCAGGCACCTTCGATCCGATCACACTGGGACATCTCGACATCATCCGGCGCGGCGCGAAGCTGGTCGACCGGCTGATCGTCGGGGTAACGACGAACCCGTCGAAGAATCCGATGTTCACGCCCGAAGAACGCATGGCGATGGTCCGCCGCGAGATCGACACGCTTGGCATCGACAACGTCGAGGTCATCGGCTTCAACGCGTTGCTGATGAGCTTCGCCGAACATGCGGGCGCGTCTGTCATCGTGCGCGGCCTGCGCGCGGTCTCGGATTTCGAGTACGAATACCAGATGGCGGGGATGAACCAGCAGCTCAACAACCGGATCGAGACCGTGTTCCTGATGGCCGACGTCAGCCTGCAACCGATCGCCTCGCGCCTCGTCAAGGAGATCGCGCTGTTCGGGGGCGCCATCGATACATTCGTGACCAAGGCGGTGCGCGACGACGTGATGGCGCGCGTCGAACGGATGGGCAGGCTCGGCGACTACTGACGCCCGCCCGGCTGTCGCGTCCTTACTGGAATCATTCATTGCATGGTCAGCGAAGCGCCCGTATCCGCGCGGCTGACCCCGGAAAAGTGGAAACGCCCCTGATGCTCTCGCGCACTCTCGCCCTGTTCGGTTCCGTCGCCCTGGCCATTGGCGCGCTGACGGCGAGCCCCGCCATCGCGAAGAACAAGCCGGCCACGCCTCCCGCGCCCGCCGCGGCTGCGCCCTCCGAGGCCGCGCCCGCCATGCCGCCCGAGGTCACGGCAGCGCAGACCAACAACTGGGCGGTCGACTTCAACACGGCCGACGATCCGGGCAATATCCTGGTGCTCGACCTTTCGGACGGCGGGCGCGTGGAAATACGGCTCGAGCCGACCTGGGCGCCCAAGACGGTCGAGCGGATCAAGACGCTTGCCGAGCAGGGTTTTTACAACGGCATCATCTTTCACCGCGTGATCGATGGGTTCATGGCGCAGACCGGTGACCCGACCGGCACGGGACAGGGCGGATCTAACCTTCCCGACCTCCAGGCCGAGTTCAACGGCGCGCCGCACCTGCGCGGCACGGTCTCGATGGCCCGCACCGACAATCCGAACTCGGCCAACAGCCAGTTCTTCATCATGTTCTACCCGCGCTTCGCGCTCGACCACAAATACACCAACTTTGGCCGGGTGATCTCGGGCATGCAGTATGTCGACGCGATCCAGCGCGGCGAACCGCCCGCCAATCCGACGAAGATCCTCCAGGCCTCGCTCGCCAGCGACAACAAGGCGCCGCCCGCGCAGGGCGCGCCCGCGGCAGACAAGTCGATCACCGCCGACATGCTGTCGAAGCCGCAGCCGAATTGAGCGCCGGGACTGGCCAAGCGCCGCGCCGATGCGCGTTGACCTTTTCGACTTCGAGCTCCCCCCGGAGCGAATAGCGCTACGCCCGGCGCGTCCGCGCGACGCGGCGCGGATGCTGGTGATCGAGGACGGCCAGCCCTTCGTCGACCGCGTTGTGCGCGATCTGCCGCAAGTGTTGCGCGCCGGCGACGTACTCGTGTTCAACGACACCCGCGTCATCCCCGCCCAGCTCGAAGGCACGCGCGGAGAAGCGCGAATCGGGGCGACGCTGCACAAGCGGCTCGACCTCAGGCGCTGGCATGCCTTCGTGCGCAATGCGAAGCGGCTGCACGAAGGCGACGCGATCGCCTTCCCGCAAGGTGTCTCCGCCATCGCCGAACAGCGCCACGCCGATGGTGGCTGGACGCTCGCCTTCGAGGGTGACGAGCCGGTCGAAGTCCTGCTCGAACGTGCAGGGCGAATGCCGCTTCCCCCCTATATCGCGGGCAAGCGGCCGACCGACGATGCGGACCGCAGCGACTACCAGACGATGTTCGCCAGCCGCGACGGAGCGGTCGCCGCGCCGACCGCCGCGCTGCACTTCACGCCCGAGTTGATGGACGCGCTCGCCGCAGCCGGGATCGGGCACGAGACGCTCACGCTCCACGTCGGGGCGGGCACGTTCCTCCCGGTCAAGGCCGACGACACTGCCGACCACGCGATGCACGCCGAGTGGGGGCGGATCGAACCCGAGGTCGCCGCTCGGCTCAACGCAGCGCGCGCCGCCGGAAATCGGGTAATCGCGGTGGGCACCACAAGCCTGCGCCTGCTGGAAAGCGCAACGGGTGAGGACAAGGTGATCCGCCCCTTCGCCGGCGATACCGCGATCTTCATCACGCCGGGTTACACCTTCCGCGCGATCGACGGGCTGATGACCAACTTCCACCTGCCGCGCTCGACCCTGTTCATGCTGGTCAGCGCCCTGATGGGGCTCGAGCGGATGCAGGCGGTCTACGCGCACGCCATCGCGCACGAATACCGGTTCTACTCCTACGGCGACGCTTCGCTGCTGCTGCCCTAGGGTGAAGCGCCAGGGGGGCGGGGAAACAGCGTCCGTTCCGAAATCACCTCGTCGATGATCGCGTCGTCAGGCGGCAGGCGGCCATCGAGCATCAGCATGGCAAGGCCGTGTGCCACCGACCAGGCCTGCAGCGAAAGCCGCCGCACCGCCTCGGGCGAGCCGTCGGTCAGTTCGGCGGCGTAGGCCACGAGCAGGCGCGAAGCCTCGTCATCCTCGCTGGCGAGGTCGACCGCTGCCGGACCATGCGCGATGGCGAGCCTGAACAGCCCGGGGTGGGAGAGGGCGAAGCGCACATAGGCGCGGCCCGTGGCGCCGAAGCCTTCGATTCCGCCGCCGGCTCGCTCCGATGCTTCCCGCTGCGCTTCGCCAAGCATCCGCAGTGCTTCGCAGCCCAGCGCCGCCAGAAGTGCCTGCTTGTCGGGAAAGTGGCGATAGACCGCGGTCGGTGAAACACCGACGGTCCGCGCCAGCTCGCGCAGGGAAATCCGTTCGGGACCAGTGCTTTCCAACCCAGCGAGGCCAGCGTCGATCAGGGCCGCGCGCAGGTCGCCGTGGTGATAGGTCCGCTTGTCCAATTTCAATGTTGACACTGTTACCATAGCCGATATGTTTACGCCATAAACATTAAGGGGAGTTCCCGTTCATGGCAAGCACCGTAGAAGAGACGATCCGCGGATTCGTCGGCAAGGGGATCGAACTCGTTTCCGATTTCAACCGCTCGCGGCGCGACCGGCACGAGTATCATCCGTTCCTCGAAGGCATTCACGCGCCGATGATCGAGGAGCGCTCGCTCGCAGGCCTGGAGGTAACCGGAACGATCCCGGCCGGGCTGGCGGGCCGCTACGTGCGCATCGGGCCCAACCCCTACAAACCCGACCCGCGCGGCCATCACTGGTTCGTGGGCGACGGCATGGTGCACGGCGTGCGCCTGAAGGACGGCAAGGCAGAGTGGTACCGCAATCGCTGGATTCGCTCGCGTGCGCTCGAAGCCGAGGGGGGACCAAAGGCGGCGCCCGGTCCGCGCCACGGCGCCTTCGACACGGTCAACACGAACGTGCTCGAGATCGGCGGGCGCACGATGGCGCTGGTCGAGGCGGGCGGGACACCGGTGCTGCTGACCGACGACCTCGACAGCCAGAGCTATTCGGACTTCGACGGCACATTGCAGGGCGCGTTCTCGGCGCATCCGCACCTCGATCCGGCGACCGGCGAGCAGCACGCGATCACCTACCAGTCGGACAAGCCCAACCTTGTTCATCATGTCGTGGTCTCACCCGAAGGCAAGGTCATCCGCGAAGAGGCGATTCCCGTGGAGCACGGCCCCTCGATCCACGACTGCACGATCACCGACCGCTACGTGCTTGCCTTCGACCTTCCGGTGACCCTGTCGATGAAGGCGCTGATCGGGGGCGAACGCTTCCCGTACCACTGGAACCGCCAGCACAAGGCGCGCGTGGGCCTGCTGCCGCGCAAGGGGTTCGCCGAAGAGATCGTGTGGTGCGATGTCGACCCGTGCTACGTTTTCCACGTCGCCAACAGCTATGACCGCGAAGACGGCGCGGTGGTGGTCGACCTCGTCGCCTACGACACGATGTTCGACGGCACGATGCCGGGGCCCAAGGGCAATTGCCGCGGGCTCGAGCGGTGGGTGATCGATCCCGCCACGCGCGCGATCGAACGAAGCGCGCTCCACCCGGCACTGCAGGAGTTTCCGCGCGCCGACGAGCGCTTTTTCGGCAAGCCCTACAGCTATTGCTGGTCGGTCGGTATCGCCGCCGATCCCGCCTTCATGGGCGCAGAGCCGCTCTTTCGCCATGACCTTGCCACTGGTCAAACCGCCGCGCACGACTTCGGTGAGGGCCGGATCCCCGGCGAGTTCGTTTTCGTGCCGCGCACGCCCGACGCGCCCGAAGGCGAGGGCTGGATAGTCGGCTATGTCATCGATCCCGCCAGCGAGACGAGCGAACTGGTCATCCTCGACGCCTCCGACATGGCTGCCGAGCCAGTAGCGCGCGTCCGCATCCCGCACCGCATCCCGCCCGGATTCCACGGCAACTGGATCGCTGACACCTGATCGCGCACGGCGTAGCCCGCTTGACCGGGCGCAAGGATCGTGGTCCGCGTCTGTGATTCCTGCTTTGCAACAGGGGAGGCGAATGTCCGATCATCGCAAGCACCTGGTCGATGCGGGGCTGGAGCGCGCAGCCGAGGCATTGGGCGACATCACCGCACCGGTCATGGCCGAGTTCTACCGCCGCCATCCGGAAGCACGCGCCAGCTTCCGGCATCATTCTCCATTGGATCCGGCCAAACTTGAGGCCGAAATGGTCGGCAACACGCTCTACTACGTGATGATATGGCACGAGAACCGCTGGGAGGCCGGATTCGCGATCGACCAGTCGGTGCCGCACCATCGCGTCGCACTCGACGTTCCCCCCGACTGGTTCCGGGGCATGATCGAAGCGCTGCTCGACGTGGTCGAACCCGCCGCCGCGCCTGCACCGGGCGAGGAGCAGGAAGCGTGGCAGGACTTGCGCGAAGGGTTGACGGGACTGGTGGAACGCAACCGCTTCGTCTAGCGCGGCCCAAATGCAGCCGCGTTTCAACTTCACCATCCACGCCACCGACGGCAAGGCCCGCACCGGTACCATTGCGATGCAGCGGGGCGACGTCCGCACGCCCGCGTTCATGCCGGTCGGCACCGCCGCCACGGTCAAGGCGATGAAGGTCGAGGACGTGCGCGCGAGCGGGGCGGACATCATCCTCGGCAACACCTACCACCTGATGCTCCGCCCCGGCGCCGAGCGCATCGCGCGGCTCGGCGGCCTGCACAAGTTCATGGGCTGGGAGCGGCCGATCCTGACCGACAGCGGCGGCTACCAGGTGATGAGCCTGTCGGACCTGCGCAAGATCACCGAGGACGGCGTGACTTTCGCCAGCCACCTGGATGGTTCGCGCCATATGCTCAGCCCCGAACGCTCGATGGAAATCCAGCGCCTGCTCGGCTCGGACATCGTCATGGCCTTCGACGAATGCCCGCGCGCGGACCGTCCGCGCGACGAGATCGCCCGTTCGATGGAAATGTCGATGCGCTGGGCGAAGCGCAGCCGCGACGCCTTCGACGCGGGCGGCGAACATGCCCGGCGTTCTGCGCTGTTCGGCATCCAGCAGGGCGCGCTCGACGAACAGCTGCGCGGCGAAAGCGCGGCCAAGCTCACCGAGATCGGCTTCGACGGTTATGCCATCGGCGGGCTCGCTGTGGGCGAGGGGCAGGAGGCGATGTTCGCCACGCTCGACTTCGCGCCCGGCCAGCTTCCCGCCGACAGGCCCCGCTACCTGATGGGCGTGGGCAAGCCCGACGACCTCGTCGGCGCGGTCGAGCGCGGGGTCGACATGTTCGACTGCGTGCTGCCCACCCGTTCGGGCCGCACCGCGCAGGCCTTCACCTGGTCCGGCACGGTCAACCTGCGCAACGCGCGCCATGCCGAGGACAGCGGACCGCTCGATGCGCGCTGCGCCTGCCCGACTTGCGCCAAGTACTCGCGCGCCTATCTCCACCACTTGCACAAGTCGGGCGAGATCCTTGGCGCGATGCTGCTCACCGAGCATAACCTGTGGTTCTACCAGGCGCTGATGCAGGCGATACGTGACGCGATTCAGGAAGGGCGCTTCGCCGCCTTCGCCGCGGATTTCCGGCGCGACTACCTCGGGCGATAGGCCGCCTTCGCTCGGGCCTCGACCACAGCGGTGATTTCGGACCGCAACGGCCCCCGCATCGCCGAAGGGTAAATTCGTCGCGATCCTGAGCCGGCGCACGCAGGCTGTCATCGCGGGCGATGTGGAAGGCTTCGCGCGCCTCGGCACGGCCGATTCCATCGAGCGCTCAAAGCCAATCCCATGCCGAAGGACCGGGTCGCGGCATTCGCCAGGACCATCACACCGCTCCTCGACAAGGGTAAGCGCTGTCCTCAGGCCACGGTGATCCACGGCATGAGTTGGCCGACAGCGTTTGCTGGATGACCGCTGGCCAGCTTGGCGAGGGTCTCGGTCAACCAGGTGTGTGGGTTCACGCCCGAGATCTT
>JAJXVK010000167.1 GCA_021782155.1 Pseudomonadota bacterium | reverse complement strand
GTTGGTCAACAGGGCGATATTGGCGGGATGCTCGAACCATTCGCACGCGATCTGGTCGGCGGTTCCGGAGGCCATGATCTGCAGTTCGTTCTTCAGCCGCACGTTGCGCACGAGGCTGCCGACCATATTGCCCAGATTCTTGAGGTCCGGGCGGCCGGGCTCCGCCTTCATCATCGGCAAGCCGATGTCCATCAGCGCGTTGAGCAGTTCCAGGAACCTGAGATAGTTCTTGCCGTCCTGACGGTTCAGGCGGGCCATGTCCTCGGCGGTCTGCTTCGGGTCGCGGAACAGGCAGACGCTGGCCCCCGACGGGTCGAGATAGGCATAAGTGGGATCGGGATCGACCCAGCTCAGCCCGTGTTTTTCGAGTTCGAGTTCCTCGATCAGGCCGCTGCCGCGCACGAACAGCAGCTCGACGGCGCACGGAGTGACAAGATGGCCCGGCGCTTCAGAGATCATGTAGCCCGAGCTGGCCATGCCACCGACCTTTTCCAGCCGTTCAACGACCACCACGCGTTTTCCGGCGCGGCTCAGGTAGCCGGCCGCAGCCATGCCATTGTGCCCGGCGCCAACGACGACGACATCCACTTCCTCGGTCACTTCGGGCCCTCCTGCTGCCGGGTATCCAATCGATCGCCCGGTCTGGAGACCCCATGAAGACGGACGTCTTTTCTTGCGCCCCTTCCCGAAGGCAGGTCATGGAGCGGATCGGGCATAGTTGTGAGGTATGGAATTATGGCCCGTTCCCGTTCGCCGGGATGGCCGGGTCATGGTTCATGTGGGGCGTTTTAATGCCAGGAGAGGAATAGCGATGTCGGTCAAGCTGGACGCACAGACGGTGCATGATCGGTTGACCTCGTGGCTCGCGCAAACCAAGCAAGGCTGGAAGCGGCTAGCCGTCGCGCCGATGGACGTGGTTCTGGGTTCGGGCTTTTCGGCCGAGATCTTCTTCGTCGACGTCGATTATGACGAAAACGGCGAACATATCCATCGCACGCTGGTCGTGCGCCGCCAGCCCAATACCTTCGAGGTCGTGTTCGAAAGCGACCTGACGCTGCAGGCCAACATGATGGCAGCACTCGATGCGCGGGGTGATCTGCCGGTGCCGCCGTGGGTGGGCAAGGAAGACGATGCCTCCATCCTGGGAGCGCCGTTTCTGGTGATGGGCCGGGTCGATGGTCAGGCCGCGACGCAGCGGCCGAACTACAACGTCGAGGGTTGGCTGGTCGAACGCACCCCGGCCGAGCGGATGACCCATTTCCGCAACGCGCTGACCGCTCTTGCCAAGCTGCACGAAATCGACTGGCATGACGGATTCCGGTTTCTCGACCGGCCCGACCGGGGTGCGCCGGGCCTCGACCAATATCTGGGCTATCTGGTCGAATGGCACGCCGCGAGGGGACAGGGGCGCAAGCTGCCGATCCTTGATGCGGCGATGCGCTGGGTGCTGGAGAATCGTCCCGCACAGACCGACACCTGCGTGTTGTGGGGCGATCCCACTCCGGCCAACGTCATGTGGCGGCCCGACGGCAGCGTTGCCGCGCTGATCGACTGGGAACTGGCGGCGCTCGGTCCGCGCGAACTGGACCTTGCCTGGTGGCTCTATTTCGACGACTTGTTCAGCCGCCGCTTCGGCGTGCCGCGCCTGGAAGGCCTGCCCACGCGCGATCAAACCGTGGCGATCTACGAAGAGGCCGCGGGCCGCAAGGTAGGAAACCTCGACTACTACGATATCGTGGTCGCGCTGCGCATGGGGCTGGTTGCGGTCGGCGCCTTCGATCGACAGGTTTCGCTCGGCAACATTCTGCCGACCAACACCTCTGCAGACAACAACTTGATGACGCTGTACATCGCCGAACGGCTCGGCCTGCCGCTGCCCGAACTTGGCTCTGACTTCCGCGACTTCATGCGTAAACTGACGCCGGTCAAGGAAGTGGACGAGTGAATCCGAACGACGAGGCAGCGACGATCCATGCCGCCAGTGCCTTCGGCGCACGGCGCAGGCACGGAGAGAATGCGGGCAGTCATGGGATCTACAGAGCGATAGGGACGTCCGGCCCAAAGCCATGACAAGCGGCAAGGCGGAACAACCGGTTTTACGGACGCTCAACAGATAAAGAGATGCACATGGCGGGACTTGATGGAAAAGTGGCGATCGTGACCGGGGCCGGCTCCGGCATCGGCGCGCGGATAGCGCATCTGCTAGCGGAGCAGGGCGCGAAAGTTCTGGTCGCCGCCAGCCGCGCCGAAAGCGCGGCCGGAACCACCCAGGCGATCCGCGAGGCCGGGGGCAAGGTCGAGTCGGCCTACGGCGACCTCGCCGATCCGGCCACGGCCCAGCACCTCGTCGATGCGGCCGTCGCCGCATTCGGTGGCGTCGACATACTGATCAACAACGCAGCGGTGACCGATGCCGCCACGCTGGCAAAGGATGCCAACATCGCCGACATGGACGCGGCAACATGGGAGCGCACGCTCAAGGTCAACACCATTGCCCCCGCGCTATTATGCAAGGCGGCGATCCCGCACATGATCGCGCGCGGCGGCGGTTCGATCGTGATGGTCGCTTCAGGTCGAGGCGTGCAAGGTGACCTCGGCATGCCGGCCTATGGTGCCAGCAAGGCCGCGCTCATCAACCTCGCGCTGAATGTCGCCACCCAGTACGGCAAGCAGGGCATCCGCGCCAACTCCGTGGTGGTGGGCATGGTGATGACTCCGGCGCTCGCCGCGTCGATCACTCCCGAGATGATCGAGCTGTTCACCGCACATCACCTTACCCCCTATGTCGCAAACCCGCAGGATATCGCCAAGCCGGTGGCTTTCCTCGCCTCGGACGCCGCGCGATTCATCACTGGCGCGACGGTGCCCGTCGATGGCGGGATGACATCGCACGCCGCCCCGTTCGCCGACGTCATGAAGCTTTCCTCGGCCGGCATGCTGAAGCAGGATTGACCCGGAGCCCAAGGCTCGGATCGGCTCACCGTCCGGCCCTGAATTCCTCCAGATAGTGCGCCAGCCGGTTCACCAGAAAGTCCGGCAAGGCTTCGGGCGCGCCCATGTTCTTGTCATTGCCGTAACTGCGCACAGACAGGATCAGGATCTTCAGCGCGGCCACCGCCATGTAATAGCTGAATTGCGGCATCGCTCGGCCATAGATCCGCTCGAACCCGGCAACGGCCTCCACGCCGCGCGGCAGTCCGTCGATGCGGGGCACACCGAAATTCTCGCTGAACACCTCGTCGAGATAGACCCAGTGCGCAAGGTCGACCTCGGGCGGACCGAGCGTCGCCACCTCGAAATCGATCAGCGAGGCTACCGCGGTGCCATCGGCGGCGTACATCGTGTTGCCGAGCCGCGCGTCGTTCCACACAAGGCCTGACGCAGCGGCAGGGGGCGCATGTGCCTTGAGATAGGCCAGCGCCTGGGAAATGACCGGGAACGACCGGCCTTCGCGCGCCCAGTCGAACCAATTGCCCACGAACCGATCAAGGTAAAACACTGCGTCGGGCGGCGCAACGGCGCCTACCGCGAGAAACGGGAAGCAGCGCCAGTCGATGCGGTGAAGCCTCTCCATTTCCTCGATGCCGTTCCACCAGCAGCGCGTCCGCTCCGAGGTGGGCAGGTCGGCGACCCAGCCCTGCTGATGATAGCTGGGAAAATCCGGCGGCACCCGCCCGTCGATCCGGTCCATCAGGAAAAAAGGCGCGCCCAGCACGGAAGAATCGCGCTCAGCAAAGTCAATGTTGGGCACCTTGACCGGCGAATGCGCGGCAATGGCTCGCATAACCCGGTACTGGTGAAACACGTCGGCCAGCATCGGCACCGCGACATCGCGCTGGATGCGGGCAACCAGCCGCCGCTCCATCGCCTCGCTGCCGTGCTGCCATCGCGCGGTGAACAGCAGGGTGCGGCTGGAAAAGCCCTGCGCCGGCTCGGTCACGTCGGCGATCTCGACCGACGGGGAGCCGGGCAAGTGCGCGCCGAGCCAAGGGGCAAGCTGCCGGGCGAAGTCGTCGGTCGGGGTAGCGGTGTCCTTGCTTGCCATTGCTTAGCCCAGCACTATCCGGCCCTGCGTGTCCATCGTGCCGTTCAAGTTGGCGGCGGCAGTGCGTGCGGTGAGCACGCCCAGGATCGCATCGTAGTGGGGTTCGCCCGGTTGCAGGATCTTCGGCCGCCCGCTGCTGCCGAGGTATACCGGCACCATCTGTACGCCCGCAATCTCGCCGTCGGTGATCGTCACGGACGCGGCAAGGCCTCGGCCGGTTTCGTCGACCAAAGGTGCCGAAATGCCCGACGGCGTCTCGTCGCGCGACCACGGCGAGATCATCGCGAACTTGCCCATGCAATAGAGGATCGCCTTGCCGCGATAGACCTCGAAGCCCTTGATCGGCAGCGGCCCCTGACTGACGATCAGGTCCACGCCGGCGTCGATGAAGGCGTGCGCCGCCTCGCGCTGGTAATCGGCAATCGCGAATTCGTGTTCGAGAATGCCCCAATGGCAGCTCAGCACCACGATATCGGTCCGCGCCCTGAGTTGCGTGATGCTGTCGATCATTTCCGTCAGGTCGTCGCGGTTCACCAGCGTGCGCATTTCCGGCTCCACGCCCCAATCGTGCCAGCTGTTGTTCTCGGCATAGGTGTGGCGGCGCAAGGGCACGATCCCCGGCGTGCGCCGCCCCGCGTGCGCCCCGGGCAGGAACCCGGACGTGCAGGCGAGAAAACCGATTCTATGCCCACCGCGCTCGACGATGGCCGGCTGGCGGGCGCTGACGATCGTATCGCCGCCGCCCACATGCGCAATCCCCGCCTGATCCAGCAGCGCCAACGTCCGCAGGAACGCGCGGTAGCCACCATGCATGGTGTGGTTGTTGGCCACTGACATCACGTCGAACCCGGCCTCCCTCATCATCGCGATGCTTTCGGGCGCGCCGGGAGCAAACAGATCGCCACCATCGAAATCGTCGTTGATATGGGCCTCGACCGGATGAGTGTCGCCTGCCTCTTCGGCATAGGGCCATTCGCAGTTCCCGAAGGTCACGTCTGCGGCGGAGAGCACCGGGGTGACCGCCGTGAACAGGTCGGCAGGAGGCTCGCGAGTCATCAACTGCAAGTCGCCGACCGCAAACAGACGGATTGTTCCCTTGGCCATCTGGCTGTTCCTCTCGCTTTGGCGGCGATGTTGCGGACCACGATGGAGGGGCGCCCCTATCGTCTGGCCGGTCAGGCCCCTGGCCCGGTGGATTAGTGCGTTGGATCTCAACCGACGCGAAGCGCAAGGAACGGACATGGCAGGAAGGTTTTCGGGCAAGGTGGCGCTGGTCACGGCCGGTGCGGACGGGATCGGCGCGGCCACCGCGCGCGCATTCGCGCAGGACGGCGCGGCCGTGGTTCTCGCCGACATCAACGATGCCTTGGGCGAGGAGCGCGCCGAAGCCCTGCGCGCGGAAGGATTTCGCGCTCGCTACATGCACGCCGACGCCACCGATGAAGCGCAAGTGGCCGCGCTCGTGCGCCATGCCGTCGAGCACTTCGGCGGATTGCATCTGGCGGCGAACGTGGTGGGGGATGCACATCCGGATTCGGCGGGGCCGGACCTCCACACGCAGCCGGTGGAGGCCTTCGACCACACCATCGCCATGTGCCTACGCACCACCTTCGTGTGCCTCAAGCATGAGATCGCCCACATGGTCGAAAGCGGCGGCGGGGCGATCTGCAACGTCACCTCGCTTGCGGGCATGATCCACAACGGCTTTGGCGGCGCGGGGTATGGTGCGGGCAAAGCCGGCGTAATCCGGCTGACGAAGTTCGCCGCCGTCAGCTACGCGGATCGCGGAATTCGGGTGAACTGCATCGCACCTGGCGTCACGCCGACGCGCGCCTATTACAAGTTCGGCGATGAATACGCCAAGATCCTGATTGACGAGCAGGTGGCGTTCCAGCCGATCAAGCGGGCCATCGGAACCGACGAGCAGGCCGCCGGGATCGTCTGGCTCTGCTCCGACGAAGCCGCCATGGTGACGGGCCATGTACTGCCGATCGACGGCGGCTGGACCGCGCAATAGCGGCGGCGCCGTCGGTGCCGCGTTACGGCGAGGCGGAACTGGCGCGGGAAATGGTGGGCGTGGCGCTCGACCCCGAAGATATCGCCTGCGGCCCGCCTCATGACGGCCCCAACATTTCTGCGTCGGCGGACTCGGGGTAGATCGAAAGCGGAAAGCCCTGCACGGTCGGGCCGAAATAGTAGGCATATCCCCCGCTGGCCAACGGCCGGCGATGGCGCACCGCGAATCCGGCCGCTTCCAGTCTTGACCGCGCAGCTTCCACATCGGCATGGACAATATCGACCGACACCAGCGCGCTTTCGATCCCTGCCAGCACAGCCGAAGGCCCTTCGATCAGGCGCACGCGATGTGCGCCCGAAAGCCCGCGACGGCCGAGCCCAGCCGGATCGAAGGCGTGGAATTCCATGTCGTAGAATTGGTTCAAGTCAGCGGCCAGGGCATCGATATCGGGAGATAGGAGGGTCACGCAGCCGACCTTGGGCGGGGCGGCATCGTCGAGGGCTTCGAAAGGAAATTCGGATCGCACCTGCATTTCGTTCACGCCTTCGGTGCAGGCAAGGAACTGGATACCGTGGAAATCGCGGCCGAACAGATATTCATTGACCGCCGGTATCGGCAGATAACTCGTGGCGATGGGTTCGTGTCCCGCCGCCTTCAGGCGCGACAGCACCGATTCGGCATCGGCCACGTCGACCGCGATCTCGATCAGCGGATCGCCTTCGGCAAAGCCCAGCCCTTCCGGTCCCGGCTGGATCGGCTCCACGCCATGCTGTCCGAACATGACCTTGAAGGTCGCATCGGGATAGACTTCGGCGATCAGGCCGGGCGCGAAGAACGTAAAACCGAAAAACTCACCCATGCGGCGGGTGAAATCGTCCATGTCATCGACTCTCCAGGCCATACGGCAGAATTTTGGCACCATCGGGATTCTCCCACACCACCCGGCCCGGGCACTTCGCCGCGGCCGATCACGTGCTTTGGGAGAAGTAGGCCTGGCAGGCCAACCGTTGGCCCCGCCTTTTGGTAGGCAGCGCGCCCCGCCGCATTGCGTATCAACCCTCCCACAGCGATGCTTCCGGCGAGAACGGGAAATCCGACAGGCTGCCCGGATCCACAGGATGGAGAGAACGATGGCCGAGACACACGACCCCGCCAATCGGGGGGCCTCCGAAAGCGCAGACCAGCTTGAGCGGATCACCCGCTGGGCGGAAAAGAACCTGGGCGGCAAGGTCACCCGCGTCGAACGGCAGCGGCGCTGGCGGCCGGTCTGGCGGGTCAGCATGA
>JAJXVK010000166.1 GCA_021782155.1 Pseudomonadota bacterium | reverse complement strand
ATATCGTCAGACCCGGCCGATCATGGTCGGCGATATCCTTGCCAAATGGAATGTGCCCTCGCAGGCCGACTATTCCAATCTCGGCCGGCAGGTGTTCACGCTGTTCCGCTATGACGACGTGATGGCGGTGCTGCGCGATCCCAAAACCTTTACCAGCACGCTGCTGCAGGAAGGGTTGGGGCAGTTTCTGGGCGGGTTCCTGCTGACCGGCATGGACGATGCGACGCACAAGGTGGCGCGCCGGCTACTTGCGCCGGCGTTTTCGCCCAAGGCCATCGCGGGGTGGAAGCTGGCGCTGGAGCCGGTGGTTCGGGATGCCGTGGCCAGATTGGCCCCACGCGGCAAGGCCGACCTGATGGAGGACCTGCTGCTCCCCCTGCCGGTGCGGCTGATCTACGAAATCATCGGCTTTCCCAAGGACGAGGCAAGGACGCAGGAATTCGCCGCGCGGGGGATGCGGATTCTGGTGGGGCCGCAGCGCGATCCGGAAAAGGCGAAGGCGAGCATGGCGGCGGCCTTCGCCGCCGCGCGGGAACTGTATGACGATACGCTCGAAGTGGTCCGCCAGCGCCGCGCCGGGGGATCGGTGGGCGAGGATCTGATCGGCTATCTGCTGCGGGCCGAGGACGACGGCACGAAGCTTGACGATGCACATATCACCGAACTGATCCGCCAGATGCTGCCCGCCGCCGCCGAAACGACCACGCGATCGTTCGGCAGCATGCTGGTTGCACTGCTGGAACGTCCAGCCCTGCTAGCCCGCATCCGCGACGATCGCACGCTGGTGCCCAGGGCGGTAAGCGAGGGGATGCGTTGGGAAACCGCGTCGCAGTTCCTCGCCCGGCAGGCAACGGTGGACGTCGAATTTCACGGGGTGAAGGTGCCCGCCGGTGCGGCGCTTTCGCTCTGCTCGGGCTCCGCCAACCGCGACGAGGCTGTTTTCGAAGACCCCGACGAATTCGACATCGATCGGCCGCAGAAAGTGAACGTGGGCTTTGGTGCCGGCGCGCACATGTGCCTGGGCATGCCCGTCGCCAAGACCGAAATGGAAGACATGCTCAACGC
Source organism: Pseudomonadota bacterium (assembly GCA_021782155.1). Taxonomy (GTDB): domain Bacteria; phylum Pseudomonadota; class Alphaproteobacteria; order Sphingomonadales; family Sphingomonadaceae; genus Novosphingobium. The sequence continues at coordinate 6,286 of JAJXVK010000166.1, read as the reverse complement.
CTTGCTCGACTTGCCGAACCTGCACCTCGACCCGGACCGGCCGCCGCCCGCGATCGTGGGCGCGCAGTTGCGCGGGCCGCGCGCGCTGCACGTGGTCTGGGGATGAGGACATGACCGGCATTTTCGATGGCAAGGTTGCATTGGTGACGGCGGCCGGCGCGGGTATCGGCATGGCGACGGCGGAAGGTTTTGCAAGGCGCGGCGCACGGGTGATGCTTTCCGACATCAACCCCGAAACCGGCAACGCCGCGGCCGAGCGTCTGCGCGGTGAGGGGCACGACGTGCGCTTCCAGCGCGCCGATGCCACCAAGGAGGACGATGTCGCGGCGCTAGTGGGCGGCACGCTCGCCGCGTTCGGCGCACTGGATGTCGCGGCGAACATCGTGGGTGACGCGCATCGGGACGCTTCGGGCGCGGATTTTCACGAGCAGAGCCTGGAATCCTGGGAATACACGCAGGCGGTAAGCCTGCGCAGCGTTTTCCTGTCCATGAAGCACGAGATCGCCCACATGATCGGGCATGGCGGCGGCGTCGTCTGCAACGTCACCTCGTTGGCCGGCATGCTCTATGTGGGCGCGGCGGGGGCGGCCTATGCGGCAGCCAAGGCCGGGGTGGTGCGACTGACCAAGTTCGCCGCCGTCTCCTACGCCGATCGCGGGGTCCGCGTGAACTGCATCGCGCCGGGCGTGACCCCGACCGAGGCGTACAACAAGGCCGGCGCGGAAATGGGGCAGTTGGTGATCGACCACCTGTTGGCCTTCCAGCCGATCAAACGGACTATCGCCACTTCCGAACAGGCCGATGTCATCGCCTGGCTGTGCAGCGACCGGGCGGCGATGGTTACCGGCCATGTTCTGCCGGTCGATGGAGGCTGGACCGCGCAATAGCAATCCGCTTCTGGCGCAAGACAAGGGAGAGGGCCATGGCGTTCCGTATCATTCACTGGGCGACCGGCCGCACCGGCAAGATGGTGATCCGCGCCACAGCGGAGCGGCCCGAATATCGGGTTGTCGGCGGCTTTACCTATAACCCCGCAAAAGCCGGACAGGACATCGCTGCCGTGGCTGGAGCAGCACCGCTCGGCATCGCGCTGACCAGTGACCGGCAGGCGGTCCTTGCGTTGGAAGCGGACTGCGTGCTTTTTCTGGCGGGCGCGGAAAACGACGTACCCAGCAGCATCGCCGATATCTGTGCGCTGCTGGAATCGGGCAAGAACGTCATAACTACGGCGGCCAACTTCATCTATCCCAAGTCACTTGGGCCAGACGTGGAACGGGCGCTGGCCGCCGCCTGCGCAGAGGGTGGAACCACATTCCACGGACTCGGCATCATGCCGGGGTTCCTCGCCGAATCCGTGCCGCTCTACCTCGCGCGGCTGTCTCGCCGGGTGGATCGGATGGTGGCGTCGGAAACGCTGATGTATGACAAGTACCCCAGCACCTACCAGATGTTCGACCTGATTGGCTTCGGCTATGCGCCCGACGATCCCGCGCCGGTCTTTGCCAACGTCGAGTTGGTGGGCGAAACTTGACGCCATTCGGGCATGCTGGTTGCCGATGTGCTCGGCTTGCCGATCGACCGCGTCGAGAATTTCCGCAACGTGGCGGTCACTCTGCGCGACCTGCGCGTGGCGGCGGGGACGATCCGCGCGGGCACGGTGGGGGCGATGAACTTTGGCGTGCGGGTGATTTCGGGTGGGCGCGAGCGGATCGTGCTGCAGCACTTCACCCGCATGGCCGAGGACCTCGCGCCCGAATGGCCGCACGGGCATGGCTGGCTGATTGACCTGGAGGGCGAGCCGACGATCAACGCGCGCATCGATATCGGATCGGACGGCGTGATGCCGACGGACGATGCCTGCATGGCGACCGCGATGCACGCGATTCACGCGGTGCCTTATGTGGTGGCGGCCCGGCCCGGCATCCTGACGCTGACCGATGCGCCGCCGCTCGCGGGGATCGATGCCTTTCATCGGCCGGCGCCGGCCGGTGTCTGACGCCATGCCCCCCGAAGCGGTTGCGATCGCATGGGCCGAGGCGGCTGTCGCCGGAGACGCCGCCGGCTTACGCGCGCTGTTCGCCCCGGAATGCCGGATCTTCGACGCTGGCGACATGCCCTTTTGCGGCTGGATGGACCTCGACGGATTTTTCGCACAAACCTCCGTCCTGCCGCTCGACGGCGCCATCGTGTTCGAGATCGGCGAGACCGTTGCGCAGGGCGAACGCGTTTGGTTCGAGGCGCAAAGCAGGGCCAGGCTGGTCGGCGGGGCGGATTATCGCAATGTCTACATCTTCCAACTCCAGGTGCGGGGCGGGCTCATCGTCGAGTACAAGGAATTCAGCGATACCATGCACATCTGGCGCACAATCGACGACCTGCGCACGCGCGGCCCCGCCATCATGCGCCAGCCGTTGCTGACCAGCGTCACTCGGCGGCTGGTCGGCAATGCTGTTGCAGGCGGGTCGGGCCAGGTCGCGTAATCATATTTGCCGCCCAATTCGGCCACGGCGCGAAAGGCCGCGCGGGTCCGCACGGCTTTTCGGGGTGGCATTCGCGCGAATCCACGTCGAAGGGCTGACCCAGTTCCTCCGGCAGACAGAAGACTCGGAACGAACGGTGGGCCGCGTTGGCGCAGTTTGGGTCGGGAATCCTCGAAGGGCTGGAATGTCCGATCTGCGCGATCAGCCGGCGGCCGTGCGCGGATAGGCATCCGGGAACTGGTGGTCGAGCCGCGCGAGCCCGCGCGTGACGATGGGGCCGGGATAGTCGCGCAGCAATTGCAGCCGGCGCATCTGGCGGCGGTGGAAGTACCGGACGAGATCGCAATCCCGTTCGCGCGGGGCCTGTTCGACAAAGGCGTCGAGCCGCGCTTCCAGCGTTTCCGGGTCGGCATGTGCAAGTCCGAGAATGTCGCGCGCATCGTCGAGTTCGGCTTGCGCGATGGCGCAGCCACTTTCCGCAAGGCGCTGCAGGTAGAGCGCCAACGACTGGGTGGGGGGCTGGCGGAAGAAGCCCTCGGTCGGCAGCGCGCCGGATTGCACGACCAGATCGCGCCAGGCATAGGGATCGCGCGGAGAAATCGCCGCGACCGGTTGCGGCGTATCGAGCGCGAATCCTTCGCCCTCGGTAATGGCTTCCAACGCGGCGCGGGTCGCGCCCATGCCCCATGACAGATATTCGACATAGGCTGGGTGGGGGCTGACCTTGCGGAACGTCGATTTGGTGATGATCTGCACTGCGACGAACAGCAGGACAGTGTAATATGTCAGGACTGCCCAATCGATTGGGTTGCCGCTGTCCTTCACGTAGCGGGCCAGCACCGCTGCCACGTCACTGATCGGTTCGTTGATGTCGCGCACACGGATCGAAGCGAGATCGGCAATCGGATCGCCCAGTTTCGCCAGTTCCAGATCGTAGAGCGCGGTGACGCGCTCGCGGTTGTGGAAGAACTGCGGTGCATCCCCGATCAGCACGACATTGCGCTCGCGGTGCAGTGGCACATGGCGACGCAACCAGCAGGTCACAAAGCGGATCATGGCGTCTGGCCCGTCTTCCGCGGGCTCGTAATGGCTTTCGGCAAAGCGCAGATATTCGAGGGCGATCGCTTCCGCGCCCTGGCACTCGGGCAGCCCGGCGGCCACATAAGGCGCGATATCGAGGGCGTGAATTTCGGCGAGATAGCCGGCGTAATCCTCCACCATCCGCTGCACGGCGGGATCGCAATCGAGATCGCCAAGAAACGGTGTGTCGTCCATGTGCGCCATGACGATCGCTTCCGGGTCGGGGCACCAGCCATAGATGTGGGGGACGGGAATGCCGCTTTGCTCGAACAGGCTGAGAACCTCGTATTCCCGCCGCAGCGGCCAAGTGCCAAGACCAATGGCGCGGTCTGCGCGCACGTGCAGGGCGAGCGTCTCGCCGGCCCGCTCCATAGTAACCTGCCAAGACGGTCGCCATCGGGGAAGCCGCTCGAACGCGTTGATCATCCCTCCGATGTTTTCGAATAGCCACGCCCGGATGCGGGCTTCGCTGCGCGCGTCGGAGGATTCCTCAGCCATGCGTGCGGCCGGTCGAAGCGCAATCCGTCATTTCGCTGGGCAATCGACGATGGCGCGGCACCGCTGGTAGGCCGGGCGCGCCTCCATCCGCTCCACATAGGCCGCGATCGCGGGGTGGCCATCGACATCGACCGGAACGAACTGCCGCGTCATGGTGAAGGGGAAGGTCATCATGACATCGGCGGCGGTGAACCGCCCACCGGCGAAGAAGGGCGCGGTCGAAAGCCGCGCATCGGTGAATTCGAGCAATTGCTTGATCCGGTGGCGCGACCGGACGCGCAAGGCGCTCTCGGGCTCGATCCCGGTAAACTCAGCCATTATCTCGCTCACCAGCGCCGGCATCAATGTCGATTCGGCGAAATGGAACCAGTAGAGGTATTCGGCATAGTCGGGGGAATCCGGCCCCAGCGCCAGCGCACCACCGCCTTGCGTCGTGGCCAGATATTCGATGACCGCGCCGCTCTCGGCAATGTTCTTGCCGTCGATCCCGAGCACGGGTGACGAGCCGAGCGGGTGCAGAGCCTTGTAGGCGGGCTCCGCCTGCATGGTCACGGCCAGGCGCTCGAAGAATTCGATCGCATAGGGCGCGCCAAGCTCCTCCATCAGCCATACAGCACGCTCGGAACGTGAGCGGTCGAGCTGATAGATCGTGATGGTCATGATTCAGGCCTGGGCCTTTAGGGTGTCGCCGGTCGCGTGCTGGCTAGTCATGTGCAGGGCGGCTAGGTAGCCGTAAAGCAGACCGCGGGTGTTTGCGATGCCGCTGTTGTAGCCTCCGCCGATGTCGAGCCAGGCAGCGGAATTCCCCGCCGCATAGAGACCCGGGATGGCTGCGTCGCGCGCATCGAGCACTCGGCCATCGGTGTCGATCGGCAGGCCCGCGGTAGGCACGCCCATCGTCACCCGCTCGATCTTCACCGCATGGAACGGCGCCTTCTCGATCGGTCCGAGGTTGGGGTTGGGCAGGCGCGGGTCGCCGGTCATGATCCGGCCCCAGGGCACGCTGCCGCGCGAGAAATCCTCGTCCACCCCGGTCACGCAGAAGCCGTTGAAGCGCCGGACGGTATCCTTCAATCCCTCTGCGCTGATGCCGATCCTTTTGGCGAGTTCGGTGATCGTATCGGCGCTGGTCGCCATGCCTTCGGACAGCGGCTGGCCGGGCCAGATTGGCGGGATCCCGTACTTGTCGAGCATGTTCTGGTCGAAGACGATCCACGCCGGCCAGTTGGGATGGCCCTGTTCCTGCCCATCGAAGCGCGCGACCTTGGTCGCGACATCGGGGTAGAAGCCATCGTTCGCAAAGCGGCGGCCGTAACGGTTGACGGCGATGCAGTGCGGCGTGCCGGGGAGCCACATGCGGCATGAAGCCTGCCCGTAAATGGTTTCGGCCGGCACCTTGTAACCGACGAAGATCGGGCTTTGCGAAGGGGCGTGGGCGGGGATCGCGATGGCACCGGCCTTGGCGGCCATGACGATGTGGTCGCCCGCAACGGTCGGTGGCGCCATGGTGCCGGCGCTGGGCAGGGCGTCGAACGCACTGACGAAAGCGGGATTCCAGTCATAACCGCCGGTCGCCAGCACCACGCCGAGCCGGGCGCGGACGCGCTTCGTGCCGGTTTGGTCGCGCAGGACGACCCCGGTGACTTCGCCATCCTCGACCACCAGTTCGATCACTTCAGTCGAGGTGCGAAATTCGACACCAAGTTGCCTTGCCGCCAGCACCTGCGCGGCGGCAAGGCCCGCGCCGGCGCAGCGTTCGCCGGCGGCAAGGTGGCGTTCGAGGCAGGCACCGACGTGTTCACCGCCTTCTTGCATCGCCACCCATTCGTTCGACGTGGTGAAGCTGTAGCCATCGCCATAGGGCGAGGTGAGCACCTTGTCGGCCAGATCGCCGAGCTGTTCGGCCTCGAAGGGCAGCACCTCGACATAGCGGCCCTGGGCCTTCGATCCTTCGACCGCGGGATAGTAGTAGTCGGGCAGCCCTTTCACCACGGTCATCTCGATACCGATCTGGTCGGTCATGTAGCGCAAGGCCTCGCGCCCGCGCTCGATGAAGACCTTGCGGCGTTCCGCCGTGGCGAAGCCCTGTGACAGGTGCGTCAGGTAAGCGTCGGCGTCGGCGTCGCTGTCGGCCATGCCGCCGGGTTCCTGCAGATGGTTGGGACCCAGCCACAGTTGCCCGGACGACAGCGCCGACACACCGCCGAGCAGATGGAACTTTTCCGCAA
>JAJXVK010000165.1 GCA_021782155.1 Pseudomonadota bacterium | reverse complement strand
TTGCCGAGCGCCTCCACCATCTGTCGTCGCGCTGGTCCGGGCCGCTGATCGTGATGAATTGCGCGGCCTTGCCCGAAACGCTGATCGAGGCGGAATTGTTCGGCCATGAAGCGGGCAGCTTCACCGGCGCGACCAAAACCCGCCACGGCCGCTTCGAGGAGGCCGACGGCGGCACCTTGTTCCTCGACGAACTCGGCACCTTGTCGATGCCGGCGCAGGACCGGCTGCTGCGCGCGGTCGAATATGGCGAGATCACGCGGATCGGCGCATCGAAGCCGGTGCGCGTCGATGTGCGCATCGTCGCGGCGACCAACGAGAACCTGCCCAGGCTGGCGGCGGAAGGCCGCTTCCGCGCCGATCTGCTTGACCGGCTGAGCTTCGAGGTCATCACGCTACCCCCGCTGCGCGCACGCGAAGGCGACGTGGCGGTGCTGGCGGACTATTTCGGCCGGCGCATGGCGGCGGAGATCGGCTGGGAGGCCTGGCCGGGCTTCGCCGAACACACCGCGCGCGCGCTCGACGAATATCGCTGGCCCGGCAATGTGCGCGAGCTGCGCAACGTGGTGGAGCGCGCCGTCTATCGCTGGGACGACTGGGAAAACCCGATCGCCCACGTGCAGTTCGACCCGTTCGACAGCCCGTGGAAGCCCGCCGCAAGCCCCCTTGCCCCGCGCGCGGCGAACGACCTGGCGCGCGCGGCTTTGCCCGCACCCGCCGCGCCGCCACCGTCCGACTTCGACGCGATCACCGACCTGCGCGGCGCGGTCGAGGGGCACGAGAAGGCGATCCTCGAGCACCACCTCGGCAAGAACCGCTACAACCAGCGCCAGACCGCCAAGGCGCTGGGGCTGAGCTACGACCAGCTACGGCACTGCCTCAAGAAGCACGGGCTGAACGAGCGCGAAGCCGGTTAGAATGCATGGACCGCCGCGAACATGTTCGCGGCTTGCACGGCACCAGCCCACACCTCCACCCGGCCAACCCACCAGGATACACTGAATGGGCTGGCCGGGTGGAGGTGTGGGCTGGTGCCGACGAGGTCATCCGATCAGGATGACCGGACCACGCACATCACATCAGAACGGAATATCGTCGTCGAGGTCGTCCGAAAACCCGCCGCCACCGGCGCCGCCGCTCGAACCGCCCGACGATCCGCCGCCGCCCTGGTTCCAGCCGCCGCCGGCGCCACTGCCGCCCGAAGCGCCACCGCCACGCGCGCCGCCGCCCGAACCGCCCTCGTTCCAGCCGCCACCGCGCTGGCCACCGCCGCCACCGCCGCTGCCCTGCGCGCCGTCGAGCATGGTCATCGTCGCGCCGGGGCCCTGCAGCACGACTTCGGTCGAGTAGCGGTCCTGCCCCTGCTGGTCCTGCCACTTGCGGGTGCGCAGCTGGCCTTCGATGTAGACTTTGCTCCCCTTGCGCAGGTAGCGCTCGGCGACGCCCACGAGCCCTTCGGAGAAGATCGCCACGGTGTGCCACTCGGTGCGCTCCTGGCGGTTGCCGTCGCGGTCCTTCCAGTTTTCGCTGGTCGCGATGCGCAGGTTGCACACCTTGCCACCGTTCTGGAACGAACGCACCTCGGGGTCGGCGCCGAGATTGCCGACGAGGATGACCTTGTTGACGCTGCCTGCCATGATTCGAATGTCCTCTCGCGAGATTCCTAGAGACCGAGCGCGACCGCGCTCCAGTAGGTGATTCCCGCGAAGATGTAGGCGAGGCCGAACAGGTAAGCCAACATGAACCCCGGCCATTTCCACCCATTTGTCTCGCGCCGGGTAACGGCGATGGTCGAAAGGCACTGCGGCGCGAAGACGAACCAGGCAAGGAAGGCGAGCGCGGTGGGCAGGCTCCAGCGTGACTGCAGCTGCTTGACGAGCGCTGTGTCGGTCTTCGCTTCGTCGTTGGACGATACGGCATAGGTGGTGGCAAGGCTGGACACCGCCACTTCGCGTGCCGCCATGGCCGGGACCAGCGCCAGCGCGATATCGCGGTTGAAGCCGATCGGCTCGACCACCACCGCAAGGCCATTGGCGATGTGCCCTGCGATCGAGGCATCGACCTGGTCCTGCCCCGGCGCGGCGCGCGGCACGTTGAGCAGCAGCCACAGCACCACCGTGACGGAGAAGATGATCGTCCCCGCGCGGCGCAGGAAAATCCACGCGCGCTGCCACAGGCCGAGCGCGAGGTCCTTGACCGTGGGCAGCTGGTACTTGGGCAGCTCCATGATGAACCCGCTCGCCGCGCCCTTCGTCACCGAGCGTCGCAGCACCAGCGCGACGACCATCGCGCCTATGATCCCGAACACGTAGAGGCCGAACAGGACGAGACCCTGCAGCCCGATGCCAGGCCCCACCTTCGTGTCGGGAATAAAGGCGGCGATGATCACGGCATAGACCGGAAGCCGCGCCGAACAGGTCATCAGCGGAGCAATCAGGATCGTGGTCAGCCGGTCCTTGGGATCAGCGATCGAGCGTGTCGCCATGATTCCGGGGATCGCGCAGGCGAAGCTCGAAAGCAGCGGGATGAAGCTGCGTCCCGACAGCCCGACAAAGGCCATCAGCCGGTCCATCAGGAAGGCGGCGCGGGCCATGTAGCCGGTCGCCTCCATCGTCAGGATGAAGAAGAACAGGATCAGGATCTGCGGCAGGAACGCCAGCACCGACCCGACCCCGGCGATGACGCCTTCGGTCAGCAGGTCGCGCGGGAGCGAGGGCGGCAGCGTTGCGCGCACGGCGCCCGCGAGCGCGGTTACCCCGGCGTCGATCGCGTCCTGGAACGGCGTCGCCCACGAGAACACCGCCTGGAACACCACGAACAGCAGCGCCAGCAGCACCAGCGGGCCGAGCCACGGGTTGAGCAGCAGCTTGTCCATCCGCGCGTGGATGCGGTGCCTGGCGGTCTCCGACAGGATCGCGCCGTGCGCCATCTCGTGCGCGAGCATGCGCCGCTCGGGCAGGGTAACGTGCGGGCGGGCGTGCTCGGGCGAGCAGAAATTCGAACGCACCGCGCCGATCGCCTCGCCCAGTTCGGCAAGGCCCCGGCGGCGGACCGCGACGGTGGGGATGACCGGCACGCCCAGCGACACCTCGAGCGCCAGCGGATCGAGCACCAGCCCGTCGCGCTCGGCGAGGTCGATCATGTTGAGCGCGACCACGGTTGGCAGGCCCAGTTCGATCACCTCCTGCGCGAAGACGAGGTGCTGTTCCAGGTTCGAGGCGTCGAGCACCACGATCAGCACTTCGGGGCGCGCCTGCCCGGCCTGCTCGCCCATCACCACCTTGCGGGTGACTTCCTCGTCGGGACTGGTCGCGGCGAGGCCATAGCTGCCGGGCAGGTCGACCAGTTCCACAGGCTCCCCGCCGGGCAGCGCCATGCGCCCCGACTTGCGCTCGACGGTGACGCCGGGATAGTTCGCGATCTTCTGCCGCGCGCCGGTCAGCGCATTGAACAGCGCGCTCTTGCCCGCATTGGGGTTGCCGACCAGCGCTGCGATCAGCGGTCCGCGGGTCATCAGCGCGCCTCGCCCGGTTCGAGCGGCTCGACCGCCATCGCCGCGGCGTGGACCCGGCGCAGCGCCACGGTCATCCGCCCGATCTCAACCGCCAGCGGATCGCGCCCGGCGAACACGCCGCGATAGGCGAGGCTGACCCGCGCGCCCTCGTCGATCCCGAGCGCACGCAGCCGTTGCGCCTCCTCGGGCACCAGCAGGGACCAATCGACCGCGACGATTCGCGCAGACGTGCCAAGGGGGAGCTTGTCCAATGTCACGAGGCGAGCGCTGCCAGATCGGCGCAGGTATTGCAAGTCATTCGCAATAATTGATTCAGGTCAAGTCGGACGCGCGCTCCCATGGCGGGCGGCCCTGCCCCGCGCGATGCGGCAGGGCAAGCCGGATCGCGCGAGGCGACATGAAAATGCGTACCAAATTGTATCGGAGGCCCCACGGGCCACGCCTAACCACCTGATTTTCCGAACCGCGGCGTAACATTGTGTATCACGGCCGCAACGCGTGCCGGGCGCCGGATTGCCGTGACTTCGGCGCTCGGTAATAGCGTGGCAGATGGAACAGGGGATCGGTGCCTTTTCGGTCAGGAAGCGGCAGGGAATCGCCGACGTTGCGGCACCTCGGCCGGTGCCGCGGCGGGCCATTCCCCACTTCAAGTGGCGCTTCGTCCGCCTGATGCGCCGTGTGCCGATGCTCAAGTCCCTCGCGGCAAGCGCCGACCTGCGCAGCCCCGGCGTGACCTACGCGAACGATCCGCGGATCGACCGGGTGGTGTTCATCTGCGGCCTGCACCGTTCCGGAACCACGCTGATCGAGGACTATGTCCACGCCCGCTTCGACGTCTCGGCCCTGCGCGCCGACGTGCCCGAGAACGAAGGCCAGCACCTGCAGGACGTCTGCTCCGAAGAACGGCGTTTTGGCGGTCCGGGGCGGTTCGCATTCAGCGCCGCGATGTATCGGGAACTCGCCGGACTGCCCCCCGGCGCGGAAACACGCGAACGCATCCTCGCGTCGTGGCGCCGCTACGTGGTGGGCGATTCGCCGACGCTGCTGGAAAAGAGCCCGCCCAACCTGACCAGGATCGCGTGGCTGCGCGCGACCTTTCCCGGCGCGCGCTTCGTCGTCATGGTGCGCGACCCGCGCGCGGTGGCGGAAGCGACGCGCAAGTGGACCAGCGCCACGTTCGAGGAACTCGTGCTGCACTGGCACACCGCCCACGCCGTGGCGCTCGCGCAGGCCGACCCGCGCGACACCTGCTTCATCCGCTACGAGGATTTCTGCGCCGATCCCGACGCCACGCTGGCGCTGTCGCCGGTTCCGCGGTGGCTGGCGCCGCGCCCCTGGCCGCTCACCACGTCGGCGCGCTTCGCCAGGCTGGCCGACAGCAATGCACGCTACCTGGCGAAATGCCCGGCGGTGAACTTCGGTCGCGGCATCTGGGACGCGTTCGGCTACCGGCTGGATGCGCCGGAAGCGGGCGCAGGTCCTGTCGCCGCCGTTCAGCTCGCCGGATAGCGCAGCCGGCCGAGCAGGCGGGTGATGCTGAAGGTTTCGTCGCGGGGCTTGAGGAACTGCGCCTTGGCCTTCTCGAACCGCATGACACCTTCGATCCGGCGGTCGAGGAAGGCCCAGGTCTCCGCGTGCCCCTCGCTCTTGTCCTCGGCGAGGACGGCGAGCGTCGCGGCGTAGATCGAGCCGAGGATCGCGCGCTTCGAATAGTGGTTGTAATCGGTCGCCGTGTCGCCCGCGAGGCGCCACATCAGGTCTGCGCTGTGCCAGCCGGCCTTGAGCGCGGCGGGCACGTTCTGCGGCATCGCCATGATCGCCAGCGCGCGGCGCAGCGCCTCTTCCCTGCCGGCGATCGCTTCGAGCCGGAAGCGCACGAGATCGCGGATGCGTTCGCGCACCTTGCGCTTCGCCAGCACACCGGCGGGCAGAGCCTCCGCCATGTCGGCGTCGATCCGTTCGATCCACGCGCCGATCATCGCCATCGCACCGCCCTCGAAGGCGAGCCGCGCCACCGCGGGATCGACGCCCTCGCCTTCGGCGGCGTCTTCCACCGCCTTTTCGCTCCACCCGTCGAACACCGCGCCATCGGCGACCGCGGGGGCGAGCGCGAGGCGTATCTCGTCGAGCGTGGCGTCTTGCGCAAGGGGCATCACTTTAACCTGCTGGACCAGTGCCGGTCGCCGTCAGAGCGAAGGGCCGTAGGTCTTCGACGACGACACCGAGCCCTTCCTGACGGCTTCGATCACGTCGTAGACCGGATTGCTGGGGCCGTCGAGTTCGACATAGTCGCGCGCCGAACGGCCCGAATTGTCCGGCCGGTCGGGGTTCGCGCCCTTGGCCAGCAACGTGCGCGCCATCGCCGGGTCGCGGCGGTGGACCGCGTTGATCAGCGGGGTCGCGCCGGTATCGTCGGTATCGTCGATCCGCGCGCCGTGGTTGAGCAAGGTCGCCACGCCCTCGTTCCAGCCAAGGTTGACCGCTTCCATCAGCGGGCTCACGCCCCTGACGTCGCGCACGTTCACGTTGGCGCCTTTCTGGATCAGGAAATCCAGCCACAGCGAATCGCGCCGGTCGATGACGATGTAGAGCGCGGTCTGTCCCGAACTGCTGTCGCGTGTGTTCACCATCTGCGAAGCCGGGTCGGACAGCATCGAGGTGGCCTTGTCGCCATCACGCTTCTTGACCGCCTGGAGGAACTCGTAGCTCTGCGAGAACTGCGCCATGGCCGGCGCGGCGGCGAATACCGTACCCGCCAGCGCGAGCGCCAGCGCTGCGCGGCGCGCCCGGCGGCCCGCCCTGCCGGAAATGGTCCTGCCCGAAATGGCCCTGCCCACGAATACCTCCTGTCGCGATCCCGATGTGCCCGGACTCGGGCCTTGCAAGCGGCGGGTTAGCAGAGCATGAACCGCCGCGCCATGGCCGCTCCCGTCTCGAAATATTGCCGCGCCGCGCTGAGCGCCGCTGTCGCCGCCACGCTGGTCCTGCTGGTTCCGGCCTGCTCGTCCGGCACGTCGGACGCCGACGCCCCGCTGGCCGGCGCCAAGATCGGCGGGCCGTTCACGCTGGTCGGCAAGGACGGCAGGACCGTTCGCTACAGCGATTTCGACGGCAAATACCGCATCCTCTACTTCGGCTACACCTTCTGCCCCGACATCTGCCCGACCGACCTGCAAAACATGATGCAGGGCTATCGCATCTTCGCGAAGGCCCACCCGGACCTCGCCAGCGACGTCGTGCCGATCTTCATCACCGTCGATCCCGCGCGCGACACGCCAAAGGTGATGGGCGAATATGCCGCCAATTTCGGCCCCCAGCTCGTCGGGCTGACGGGCACGTCCGGCGAGATCGCCGCGGCGGCGAAGGAATGGGCCGTCTATTACAGGAAGCAGCCGGGCACCTCGCCGGGCAGCTACCTGATGGACCACTCGGTCGCGACCTACCTGATGGGCCGCGACGGCAAGCCGCTGGCGCTGCTGCCCGCGGACAGGAACGGCAAGGAAGTGGCCGCCGAGATGGAAAAGTGGATCCGCTGAGCCGCCCCGCCGAAACCCCGTTCTGGGAGCGCCCCGTCCAGACGCTCAGCCGGGAACAGTGGGAAGCGCTGTGCGACGGTTGTGGCCGATGCTGCCTGCACAAGCTCGAGGACGAGGACACTGGCGAGATCCACGACACCAACGTCGCCTGCCGCCTGCTCGACACCCGCACCGCGCGCTGCAGCGACTATCGCAACCGCCGCGCGCTGGTGCCCGACTGCCTGCGCCTGACCCCGCGCCTCGCCGCCGAACTGCCGTGGCTGCCCGACACCTGCGCCTACAAGCTGCGCGCGCGCGGGCTTGCGCTGCC
>JAJXVK010000164.1 GCA_021782155.1 Pseudomonadota bacterium | reverse complement strand
GACTATGTCGTCACAAAGATCCCGCGCTGCGCCTTCGAGAAGTTCAAGGGCTCCGAACCGCTGCTGACCACCGCGATGAAGTCGGTCGGCGAGGTCATGGCGATCGGCCGCAACTTCAAGGAATCGATGCAGAAGGCGCTGCGCGGGCTCGAAACCGGGCTCGACGGCTTCAACCGCGTGACCGAGCTCGAAGGCGCGAGCCGCGACGAGATCACCGCGGCGCTGAGCCGCGCGACGCCCGAGCGGCTGCTCTACGTCGCGCAGGCCTTCCGCGAAGGGCTGAGCGTCGAGGACGTCCACGCCGTCACCAAGTACGATCCGTGGTTCCTGCGCCACATCTTCGAAATCGTCGAGGAAGAGAGCCGGATCACCCGCGAAGGGCTTCCCAACGATGCCGATGGCCTGCGCCGCCTCAAGGCGATGGGCTTCTCCGACAAGCGGCTCGCCACGCTGGCGGTGCGCTCGGTCGGCGTCGCGGGCGGGCTGGGCGAGACCCAGGCCAAGCGCTCGGGACTGCTGCACGACGCGCTTCGCGGTCTGGCCGGCGCGACCAGCGAGGACGAAGTGCGCGCGCTGCGCCACCGCCTCGGCGTGCGCCCGGTGTTCAAGCGCATCGACAGCTGCGCCGCCGAGTTCGAGGCGATCACGCCCTACATGTACTCGACGTACGAAGCGCCCATGTTCGGCGAACCAGAGAACGAGGCCGATCCGTCTGGCGCCAAGAAGATCGTGATCCTCGGCGGCGGCCCGAACCGCATCGGGCAGGGCATCGAGTTCGACTATTGCTGCTGTCACGCCTGCTTCGCGCTCGCCGAGGACGGGTTCGAGACGATCATGGTCAACTGCAACCCGGAAACGGTGAGCACCGACTACGACACCTCGGACCGGCTCTATTTCGAGCCGCTGACCGCCGAGGACGTGCTCGAGATCCTCGACATTGAGAAATCGAAGGGCACGCTGGTCGGCGTGATCGTGCAGTTCGGCGGGCAGACCCCGCTCAAGCTCGCGCAGCCGCTCGAAGCGGCGGGAATCCCCATACTCGGCACCTCTCCCGACGCGATCGACCTCGCCGAAGACCGCGAACGCTTCGCCAAGCTGGTCGAGAAGCTAAAGCTCAGGCAGCCCGAGAACGGTATCGCGCGCAGCCGCGACGAGGCCGTCGCGGTGGCCGAGCGCATCGGCTACCCGGTGCTGATCCGTCCGTCCTACGTGCTGGGCGGGCGCGCGATGGAGATCGTAGACAGCCTTGCGCAGCTCGACGACTACATCGCCACCGCGGTCCGCGTCTCGGGCGATTCGCCGGTGCTGATCGACCAGTACCTGCGCGACGCGATCGAGTGCGACGTCGACGCCTTGTCCGACGGCACCGATGTGACGGTCGCCGGCATCCTCCAGCACATCGAAGAGGCGGGAATCCACTCGGGCGATTCCGCCTGCACCCTGCCGCCCTACAGTCTGCCGCAGGAAATCGTCGACGAGATGGAGCGCCAGGCAGTGCTTCTCGCCAAGGCGCTCAACGTGCGCGGGCTCATGAACGTGCAATTCGCGGTCAAGGACGGCGAAGTCTACCTCATTGAAGTGAACCCGCGCGCGAGCCGCACCGTGCCCTTCGTCGCCAAGGCGATCGGCCAGCCCATCGCCAAGTACGCCTCGTTGCTGATGGCGGGCGCGAAGCTGTCCGACCTGCCGCCGATCAAGCGCGACATCGACTACATGGCGGTGAAAGAGGCGGTGTTCCCCTTCGCGCGCTTCCCCGGCGTCGACCCGGTTCTGAGCCCCGAGATGAAATCGACCGGCGAGGTGATGGGAATCGATGACAGTTTCGCTGTCGCCTTCGCCAAGTCGCAGCTCGGCGCGGGGCTGACCCTGCCGCAGGGCGGGTTGCTGTTCGTCTCTGTCAAGGACGGCGACAAGGCGATCGTCCTCCCGGCCGTCAAGAAGCTGATCGGCCTTGGTTTCGACGTGGTGGCCACTGGTGGCACACAGCGCTATCTCGCCGAGGCCGGGCTGCCGGTCGAGCGGGTCAACAAGGTCGCCGAAGGTCGTCCGCACATCGTCGACCGCATCATCGACGGCGACGTGGCGCTGATCTTCAACACCACCGAAGGCTGGCAGAGCCACAAGGACTCGCAATCGATCCGCGCCTCGGCGCTGAACGGGAAGGTCCCGTACTTCACCACCGCGGCCGCCAGCGTTGCCGCCGCCGAGGCGATCGAGGCGATGCGCAGCGCGCAGCTTGCGGTGCGGTCGTTGCAGGACTATTATAATTGACGCTCTTACGTGTCTCCCCGCATCGCGACAGGCTGGGGCCGTACCGGTAAAGCGCCGGGCGGCAGGCTGCAGTCGTCGCTTCCGACGGGGTCGAATGGCCAAGGAAAGGTTATTGAATGGCGACCACTGAGAAGCTGCCGATGCTGGCGGAAGGCTATGAAAAGCTGACCCGCGAGTTGAAGGCGCTGCGTGAGGAACGCCCCAAGATCGTCGACGCCATCGAAGAGGCCCGTGCCCACGGCGACCTCTCCGAAAACGCGGAATACCACGCGGCCAAGGAACGCCAGGGCCAGGTCGAAGCGACGATCGGCGATCTCGAGGACAAGATCAGCCGCGCGCAGATCATCGACCCCAAGACCCTGTCGGGCGACCGCATCGTGTTCGGCGCGACCGTCACGCTGATCGACGAGGACGACAAGCCGGTGCGCTACCAGATCGTGGGACAGGCCGAAGCGGACGCCAAGATCGGCCGCATCAGCTACAACTCGCCGCTCGGCCGCGCGCTGATCGGCCGCAAGGTCGAGGAAGAGATCGAGGTCACCGTTCCCTCGGGCGACAAGTTCTACCTCGTCGAGAAGATCGAGTTCATCTGACGCCGGTTCGTCCGGGGTTGGTCCGGGACGCCCATGAACGAAGGGGAGCCTCGCGGCTCCCCTTTCGCGTATCATTCGTGCGGCAGGTGCGGTTCGAGCAGCCGGTGCAGGTGGACGATCACGTACTTCATCTCGGCATCGTCGACCGTGCGCTGGGCATTGGCGCGCCACGCTTCCTCGGCGGAGGCGTAGTCGGGATAGACGCCGACCAGGTGGACGTGCTGAAGATCGGCGAATTCGTGGCCCTGCGGGTCCTTTACCCGCCCGCCCATGACGAGGTGGAGTTTCTGCATCTGTAACTTTCCGTTGGGGGAGGATTCAGCCAGACCACTGGCAAAACCGCGGCCCGTGCGCAAGCCGGGACGTTACTGCAACTGCGGTTTTCGGGGCCTAGTCGCGCAGTTTGGACGTTGCCTCTCCGAACTTCCTCAGCACATTCTCGCTCGCCTCGCGCGCGGATTCGATCGCCGCCTCGGCGAAGTCGGCAGCCATGCGCCGTGCTTCGGCGGAGATTTCACCAAGCCGTCCGCTGGTCGAGCCGGCCAGTTCGCTCGTACTCTTGAGCGCCTTACCCGTCGATTCGCTGACGGTTTCGCCCAGTTCGCCGAGCCGCTCCGAACCTTCCCGCCGGGCTTCGCGCGCGCCGGCGAGCGTTCGCGTGGCGTAAGCGACGGCCAGTTCGCCGGCGATTGCCGCCAGCCGCGAGGCCTCGCCGGTCGAGGACCTGCGCTTGCGTCGGGGCAGCATTGCGGCGACCAGGCCGCCCACCGCGAGCCCGCCGGCGATCGCCGCGGCCGGATGCTCCTTGACGAAATCGCGCACGGCCGTGGCAGCGTCGCGCGCTTCGTGCGCAGCGGACTCCGCGCGCTGTTCGACCCGCTCGCGCGCTGCCTCGATCCGTTCCCTGACGCGCTCCCTGCGCTCGTCGCTCATCGTCATTCTCCGTATGCGTCGCTATCCTGGGCGGTTTCGATTTCGTCCCCGCCTTCACCGTCGAGGCGCAGCAGCCGGACGAGGGCCGTTCCGATCGGCTCGCGCAGGAACCAGCCCACCAGCGCGAGGAAGGTCCCCGCGACGATCGCCTTGTGTTCGCTCGCCACCTCGCGCGCCTGGTCGATTGCCTCGACCACTTCCCGGGTCGCGCGGTCCTTCAGTCGGCCCGCGATCAGCCGGCCATCGAGGCCACGGCGAACTTGCGCGATGTCGCGCTGGACGAGCGACCAAGCCTCGTTGCGCAGCCCGCGGGCTTCGCCGATGTCGCGGGCCTGCTGTTCTTCGCTCATTGCCCACCATCCTTGCCGAGCAGCACACCGCGCATGCGGCGAAAGCGCTGCACGGCCAGGCCGAGGCACAGCGCGGCGAGAAGGCCTAGCCCCCCGGTCACCGCGGCCAGCGCCCACCACGTGCCGATCACCGTGGCCAGCGCGAGGAGAAACCCAACGACCATCGCCAGCAGCGCGAAGAACCCGAAGGCGATGCCCAGCACGACGAGCGCTGCGATCCCTTTTGTGCGCCCCCAGGCATAGACCGCGCGCGACTGCTGGTAGGCCAGTTCGGCCTGGACCAGCGTCTGCCCGTCGTCGATCAGGTCGCGCAGCGCATCGGTCAGCGACGCATCGGCGGCCGTCCCTTGGGCACCGTCGTGCGGCTCGGGTTCGGTTTCCATCGCGGCAGCTTGTCCGTCATGCGGGCTGCGCGTCAATCCTTCGATCCGCGGCGGAACAGCCGGGCGAGGAAGAAGCCGGTCACCGCGGCGATGCCGAGCGCCGTGCCCGGGCTCTTGCGTACGAATTCGCGCGCGTCCTCGCCGATCTCCTCGATGCTCTTGGCGTCGAGCGCCACGGCCGCGTCCTGCACCGAGCGCGAGGCACTGCGGGCATAGTCGCCGTACCTGACGCCCAGCTTCTCGTCGATGGTCGAGGCGGTGTCGCCGATCGAGCGGCCCAGCACACCAAGCGCTCCGCTAGCCTTGGCCTTGCCGTCGCGCGCATAGCCGGCGGCGGCTTCCCTGGCCTGGGTGGTATAGGCGCTGGCCGATTCCATGGCCTGCCCGGCATAGTCCTTCGCCTGTCCGGCATAGTCGCGCGCACTGCCTTCGGCCTTGGCGCGATAGCCGGTGGCGCGCTCCTTCGCCTCGTCCTTCAGCGCATCCACGCCGGCCTTCGCTTCCTCCATCGCCGCGTTGAAGCGCGACTTGGCCTTTTCGGTGTTGCTCGCGGCGGCGGCCGGCGGGTCGACCGAGACCGGCTCCAGCTTCACCGCCGCCTTGGGCGGTGCCTTCTTGCGCGGAGCGGGCTTTTTCTTCGGCGCGGTTGCGGGGGTGTCGATATTGTCAGCCATGGCGGTCAATCCCTGTACTTGCGTGCCCACGTCCAGTCCCGTTCCGCCAACATGGGGATGGCGATGTGGTTAGTCTAGAGCGCTCGCGACGAGCGCGCACCAGAGAAATGCCGGGTCAAACGTATGAGCGCGCCGCTCGGCAACCCCAACGCGGCTTGCCTGCCCGGGTTCCAGCGGATAGGAGCCGCGCCAAACGGGAAGGGGCTTTCCCGCACGCAGTTCGCCCAAGGAGACCCGGACATGACCGCCATCATCGATATTCACGCCCGCGAGATCCTCGACAGCCGCGGCAATCCGACGGTCGAAGTCGATGTCCTGCTCGAAGACGGCAGCATGGGCCGCGCCGCGGTGCCTTCGGGTGCCTCGACCGGTGCGCACGAGGCGGTGGAGCTGCGTGACGGCGACAAGTCGCGCTACATGGGCAAGGGCGTGCTCAAGGCGGTAGAGGCGGTCAACGGCGAGATCTCCGACACGATCCTCGGCCTCGACGCCGAAGACCAGCGCGACATCGACCTCACCATGATCGCGCTCGACGGGACCGAGAACAAGGGCCGCATCGGCGCCAACGCGATCCTCGGCACCAGCCTCGCGGTGGCCAAGGCGGCGGCGGCGGCGCGCGGCCTGCCGCTCTACTCCTACATTGGCGGCGTTTCGGCGCATGTCCTGCCGGTGCCGATGATGAACATCATCAACGGCGGCGAGCATGCCGACAACCCGATCGACTTCCAGGAATTCATGATCATGCCGGTCGGCGCGCCGACGCTGGCCGAAGCCGTGCGCTGGGGCTCGGAAGTATTCCACACGCTCAAGAAGGGCCTTGCCGAAAAGGGCCTGTCGACCTCGGTCGGCGACGAGGGCGGCTTCGCGCCGAACCTCGCCAGCACGCGCGACGCGCTCGATTTCGTGCTCGCCTCGATCGAAAAGGCCGGATTCAAGCCGGGCAGCGAGATCGCGCTCGCGCTCGACTGTGCGTCGACCGAGTTCTTCCGTGATGGCAAGTACGAGATCAGCGGCGAAGGGTTGAGCCTCACCCCCGAGGCTTTCGCCGACTACCTTGCCGCCCTTGCCAACGCCTATCCGATCCGCTCGATTGAGGACGGCATGGCCGAAGACGATTTTGAAGGCTGGGCCGCGCTGACGAGCCGCATCGGCAACCGCGTCCAGCTGGTCGGCGACGACCTGTTCGTCACCAACCCCAAGCGCCTGACCATGGGCATCGGCAAGGGGCTGGCGAACTCGCTGCTGGTGAAGGTCAACCAGATCGGCACGCTGACGGAGACGCTGGAAGCTGTCAGCATCGCGCAGCGCAGCGGCTATACCGCGGTGATGAGCCACCGTTCGGGCGAGACCGAGGATTCGACGATCGCCGACCTCGCCGTCGCGACCAACTGCGGCCAGATCAAGACCGGCAGCCTCGCGCGTTCGGACCGGCTCGCCAAGTACAACCAGCTTATCCGCATCGAGGAAGAGCTGGGCGATTCGGCGCATTACGCGGGCGAGGGCGCCTTCGGCCGCCTCGCCGGCTGAACGGCCCTTCCGGCAAGATTGCGATTGCCAAGCCTCGCCATGCCTGTTTAATCGTCCGCTTAAAACAAGTGGACGAGGAGAGGCATGGCGGAATTTCCATCGCATCCCGATGCGATCGAGCCTGGCTGGCTGACCGGGCGCCTGCGCGCCGCCGGGCTGCTAGCCGCCGGCGCGGTCAGCGCGTTCCGCTGGGAGCCGATCGGCACGGGGCAGGTGGGCGACAGCGTGCGCATCCACCTCGAGTACGATGCGCCCTTCGCGGGTCCGGCGACGCTGGCCGCCAAGTTCCCCGCCGCCGACGAGACCAGCCGCAACACCGCCGCGATGTTCGGGCTCTACCGCAAGGAAGTGAGTTTCTATCGCGACATCGCCCCGCACGTCGCGGTGCGCCTGCCGCGCGTGCTGGCCGCCGAGGTCGACGAGAGCGGCGCGCGGTTCATCCTGCTGTTCGAGGACCTTGGTCCCGCGCGCGGCGGCAACCAGCTTGCCGGCTGCGGGATTGAGGACGCCCGCGAAGGCATCCGCCAGGCCGCCGCGCTCCACGCGCCGAGTTGGCATAACGAGGGCTTGCTCGAACTTGACTGGATCCGCCCCGTCTCGGGCGTGTCGGAGCAGGTCCTGGCGCTCTATCCGCACG
>JAJXVK010000163.1 GCA_021782155.1 Pseudomonadota bacterium | reverse complement strand
GCGGCGGGCGGCGCTATGGCGGCGGCCCCGGCGTGATGATCTTCCCCGGCGGCGGCTGGGGCAGCGGCGGCGGCGGCGGGGGCGGCGGAGGCGGCTTCGGCGGCGGCGGCGGGTTCTCGGGCGGCGGCGGCAGCTTCGGCGGCGGCGGCGCGAGCGGGAGCTGGTAGGAGATGGCGATCAGGGGCCTCAGCGAAGCCGACCGCATCCGCGTCGGCGCAGCGGTGACCGCGGCCGAGGGCAACACCGCGGGCGAGATCGTCACCATCGTCACCGAACAGTCCGACGGCTACTGGGACGTCGCGCTGGCGTGGAGCGCCTTCGTCGCCTTCCTCGCGCTCGCCGTTCTGGGGTTGGAGCCGCACTTCTACCTCGGCATGATCGACCGGGTCATGGGCTGGTGGGAAAGCGCCTGGACGCCGCGCGCGGTGCTGGGCCTTGCGCTCACCGTCGCGATGATGAAGTTCGCCGGGATGACGCTGCTGCAGCTGTGGAAGCCGCTGCGCTTCCTGCTCGTGCCCGGCCCGGTGCGATCGAAGCGCGTCCATGCCCGGGCGCTAACCTGCTTCCGCATCGGGGCGGAGCGGCGCACCACCGGGCGGACCGGCATTCTCATCTACCTCAGCCTGCGCGAACACCGCGCCGAGATCATCGCCGACGAGGCGATCGCGTCCCGCGTCTCGCCCGAGGAATGGGGCGATGCGATGCACGCCATGCTCGGCCACATCCGCGATCACCGCGTCGCCGACGGGATGTGCGCGGCGGTGGGCAAGGTCGGCGAAGTTCTCGCCGCGCACCTGCCGCGCGCCGATGACGACGTGAACGAACTTCCCGACCGGCTGATAGAGGTCTGAATGAACGAACACCACGACCCCGACGCGCCCGTCGAGATCATGTGGGAGGGCCGCTTCATCGTCGCCAAGCGCAAGGGCCGCTGGGAATACGTCAGCCGCGCGCGCGACATCCGCGCCGCGGTGATCCTGGCGGTGGACGAGGCGGACAACGTGCTGCTGGTCGAACAGTACCGCGTGCCGCTCGGCCGCCCCTGCATCGAGCTTCCCGCCGGGCTGATAGGCGACGACGACAGTTCGCACGACGAGGACGTCGCCACCGCCGCCGCGCGCGAGCTGGAAGAGGAAACCGGCTACCGCGCCGCTCGGCTGGAGGTGCTCGGCGAATACTGGTCCTCGCCCGGCATGGTCACCGAAAGCTTCACGCTGGTGCGCGCCTTCGGGCTCGAGAAGGTGTCCGAGGGCGGCGGGACCGAGGGCGAAAACATCACCGTCCATCATGTTCCGCTTGCGGGGCTGGCACATTTCCTCGAAACCCAGCGGCAAGGCGGCAAGGCGATCGACGTGCGGTTGCTGATGCTGCTCGGGCAAGAGATTCTCGGGAGAGCATGATGGGACGGGTTGAAGGCAAGAAGGCGCTGATCACCGGCGCCGCGCAGGGGTTGGGCGCGGCGACCGCGAAAATGCTGGCGAGCCAGGGCGCGCGCGTGCTGCTGACCGACATCAACGCCGATGGCGCGGCCGAAGTGGCGGCGCAGATCAACCACGACGTGGGCGCGGGCACCGCCTTCTCGCTGCGCCACGACGTTGCCGATCCGGATGGCTGGAAGGCCGCGGTCGAACTCGCCCACGATACCATGGGCGGCCTCTCGATCCTGGTGAACAACGCCGGGATCGGCGTGCGCGGCAATATCGAGACCTGCACGCTGGAAGAATGGAAGCGCGGCTTCTCGGTCAACGTCGACAGCGTGTTCCTCGGCTGCCAGACCTGCCTGCCGCTGATGAAGGAAAACCAGCCCGGCTCGATCGTCAACATCAGCTCGATCGCGGGGCTGATCGCCAGCGACACCATGCCCGGTTACAACGCCAGCAAGGCGGCGGTGTGGATGCTGTCGAAGTCGGTGGCGCTCTACTGCGCCAAGATGGGCTGGGACATCCGCTGCAACTCGGTCCACCCGACCTTCATCGACACCCCGATCCTCGACGGCATGGTGGCCAGCACCGGCAAGGAAAAGACCGTGATCATGGGCAAGCTGGCGCGCCAGATCCCGCTCAACCGCGTGGGCGAGCCCAACGACATCGCCAACGCCGTGCTCTACCTCGCCAGCGACGAATCGAAGTTCGTCACCGGCGCGGAGCTGAAGGTGGACGGGGGCATCAGCGCGAAGTGAGGTTGGTGGGGCGCAGGGCAAGCAAGCGTCCTGCCACACCGCGTCATTCCCGCGAACGCGCGAATGACGCGGTCAAGTTGCGGGTGAGGCGGAGAGTGAGAAGCGCACTCTCCACCCCCTCAATTGTTCACGCGTTGGGATTGGGCGCGAAGACGCAGATCTTGTTGCCGTCGGGATCGCGCAGGTAGGCGCCGTACTGCTTGCCCGGCGACTGCTCGCGCACGCCCGGCGCGCCTTCGTCTGTGCCGCCGTTGGCGAGGCCCGCGGCGTGCCAGGCATCGACCGTGGCCGCGTCCTTCGCCTTGAAGCCCAGCGTATGGCCGTTGGAGACGGTGTGTTCCTCGCCGTCGCGCGGGGTGGCGACGATCAGCGCGCCGGTGGGGCTGGCATAGGCGGTGCCGTGCGGCAGCGGCGCGCCGGTGTAGCCGAGCGTCGCCATCACCGCGTCGTAGAACTTGCGCGAGGCGGGCACGTCGTTGGTGCCGAGGAAGCTGTGGGTGAACATCTGTTTCGTCTCTCCGTTTGGGATCAGAACACCACGACGCTGCGGATCGACTTGCCCGCGTGCATCAGGTCGAATGCGGTGTTGATTTCCTCCAGGCCCATCACGTGGGTGATCATCGGGTCGATCTGGATCTTGCCGTTCATGTACATGTCGACGATCTTGGGCACGTCGGTGCGGCCCTTGGCCCCGCCGAACGCGGTGCCGCGCCAGTTGCGGCCCGTGACGAGCTGGAACGGCCGGGTGGCGATTTCCTTGCCCGCTTCGGCCACGCCGATGATGATGCTTGTGCCCCAGCCGCGGTGGCAGGCCTCGAGCGCGGTGCGCATGACTTCGGTGTTGCCGGTCGCGTCGAAGGTGTAGTCGGCGCCGCCGTCGGTCATGGCCACGATCTTCGCGACCACGTCCTCGCGGCTCATTCCTCGCGAGTTGAGGAAGTCGGTCATGCCGAACTTGCGGCCCCATTCCTCGCGGGTCTCGTTGATGTCGACGCCGATGATCCTGTTCGCGCCCGCAAGCTTGGCACCCTGGATCACGTTGAGGCCGATGCCGCCGAGGCCGAACACCACGACGTTGTCGCCCACTTGCACCTTGGCGGTGTTGATCACCGCGCCGACGCCCGTGGTCACGCCGCAGCCGATGTAGCAGCTCGACTGGAACGGCGCATCCTCGCGGATTTTCGCGACGGCGATCTCGGGCAGCACGGTGAAGTTCGAGAAGGTCGAACAGCCCATGTAGTGGAAGATGGTCTGGCCCTTGTAGCTGAACCGGCTGGTGCCGTCGGGCATCAGTCCCTGCCCCTGCGTGGCGCGGATCGCGGTGCACAGGTTGGTCTTGCCGCTGAGGCACGACTTACACTGGCGGCATTCGGGCGTGTAGAGCGGGATCACGTGGTCGCCCGGCTTCACGCTGGTCACGCCCGGCCCCACCTCGCGCACGATCCCCGCGCCTTCGTGGCCGAGGATCGAGGGGAAGATGCCTTCCGAATCGAAGCCGTCCAATGTGTAGGCGTCGGTATGGCAGATGCCGGTCGCCATGATCTCGACCAGCACCTCGCCCGCCCTGGGGCCTTCGAGGTCGACCTCGACGATTTCCAATGGCTTCTTCGCCTCGAAGGCGACGGCGGCGCGGGTTTTCATGTGCAAATCCTCTCAGGGGACATTTGTATGCAAAACATACAATCTTGTGGAGTTGAAGGTCAATCGAGCGGTTCGCCCGCGGGCAACTGGTCGAGCCCCAGCCTGTCGCCGTCGCGCAGCGGAAGCATGGAGAACAGCACCAGCGCGACCGCCGAGCCCAGCGACATGATCGCCGAGACCGCCAGCAGCTGGTCGTTGCCCAGCGCCTTGAACAGGAACCCGGCGATGATCGGGGAGCCCGCCGCGCCGAGACGGCCGATGCCCAGCACGAAGCCGGTGCCGGTGGCGCGCGCATAGGCCGGAAAGCCCAGCGCGAAGGCGGCGTAGAAGCCGACGATGGCGGCGTTGGTGGTGAACATCGCGAACGAAGCGGCCACGCGCCAGCCCCACAGGCTCGCGTGACCGGTGCCGAATAGGGTCACCGCCACGACGCCGAGCGCGAGCATGGCCACGGTTGGCGCCTTGATCTGCCAGCGCTTCATCAGGAAGCCGAACAGGAAGCCGCCCAGCGCACCGCCGATGTTGGCGAAGGTCAGCGTGCTCGCCGCCTCGGGCTGGGTGAAGCCGGCGTCGGCAACGATCTTCACCGCCCACTTGAGCACGAAATAGAACGTGATCGTGTGGAACATGTAGCCGAACGCCAGCAGCAGCGTGACGGGGCGCAGCTTGGGGTTCGACAGGATGTCGGTGACCCGGGGCTGCGCGCCCGATTCCGGGCGCGGCGCAAGCCCGCCGATCGCGGGCAGGCCGAAGGTGGCCAGCGACCTGTTGATCTTGGCCACGGCGCCATCGGGTCGCCGCGCTTCGAAGAAGGCTGGCGTTTCGGGGACTAGCAGGAACACCAGCGGGATCAGCGCCGCGGTGACGGCCGCGCCGAACAGGAACACCGCGCGCCAGTCGAAGGAGACGAGCAGCCAGGTCTGCGCCACGAAGCCGCCGATCACCCCGCCCAGCGGATAGCCGATGACATAGAGCGCCATCGCCAGGCTGCGCCCCTCCCTGCTGGTCACCTCGGCGGTGACGGCGTTGGTCGCGGCAAGCATCCCGCCGATGCCGAGGCCGGTGATGAAGCGCCACACGGTGAGGTCGGTCACTCCCGACGCCGCGTGCGCCATGTACATGCCGATGGCCATCACCACGAGGCAGACGAGCATGGTCGGCCGGCGGCCGAACTTGTCGGCCATTCCGCCCAGCAGCACCGACCCGAAGCCCATGCCGACCAGTTCCGCCGACAGCACCACGCCCAGCGCGTCGCGCGGGACGCCCCATTCCTTGGAAACGCCGGGCGCGGCGAACGCGCTCGACAGCACGTCGAACCCGTCGAGCGCATTGAGCGCGATCATGAGGATCACCACGATCCACTGCCGCAGCCCCATCGGGCTTTCATCGATCACCGCTCGCGGACCGCCCGCGCCTGCACTGCCAGTCATTCCCGGTCCTCTCCCCTGCCCAGTCCTGCTTCGATCCGCCGCGATCACTCGTGGATGCGTGCGAGCATTTCAAGCAATTGCTTCACTTCCCTGTCGGTGAAGCGGCTCTTCACCCAGGCCTCGTGCTCGCCGATGGCCTTCTTCGCCTCGGCCAGCACCTTGATCCCCTCGGGCTCCAGGAACAGCGCCTGCTTGCGCCCGTCGGTGGGCGAGCGGTCGCGGCGCAGGTAGTGCTTGGCCTGCAGGCGGTTGATGATCGCCATGGTCGTCGCGCGGTCCATGCGCAGGCGCTGGGCGAGGTCGGTCTGCGCGATTCCCGGATGGTCGTCGACCAGCCACAGCACCGAGACCTGCTTCTGCGTCAGGTCGAGGTCGGCGAAGGTCTCGGTGAAATGGCGCAGGCACGCGCCGTGCGCCAGCCGGATGTGAAATCCGAGGATCTCGTTGATTGCGCCAATGTCGCCATCATCGTGCCCGGCGGGCGCGATCGCGTCCTCGAACTTGTCCTTGATCAATGCCCCGCCCCCGTTCGATCTTGTCTATTTGTGAGTAGCACATACAATCTGCGGAAGGAGGATGCCATGGCCGAATTTCCAAACTCACCCAGTTTCACGGGATTCAACACGCCGTCGAGGATCGAGGCGGACATCGCGGACCTTGCGCACGAAGGTACGATTCCCGAAGGATTAAACGGCGCGTTCTACCGCGTCCAGCCCGACCCCCAATTTCCGCCGCGGCTGGGAGACGACATCGCCTTCAACGGCGACGGCATGATCACCCGTTTCCACATCCACGACAGCCAGGTCGATTTCCGCCAGCGCTGGGCGAAAACCGACAAGTGGAAGCTGGAGCACGAAGCGGGCCACGCGCTGTTCGGCGCCTATCGCAACCCCCTGACCGACGACGAGAGCGTCAAGGGCCGCATCCGCTCCACAGCCAACACCAACGCCTGGATCTATGCCGGCAAGCTGTGGGCGATGAAGGAAGACAGCCCCGCGCTGCTGATGGACCCGGCGACGATGGAGAGCGAGCACTTCGCAACCTGGAACGGCAAGATGCGCTCGATGACCTTTACCGCGCATCCCAAGATCGACCCGGCCACGGGCAACATGGTCGCGATCGGCTATGCCGCCAGCGGCATGCACACCGACGATGTCGCCTACATGGAAGTGAGCCCCGCAGGCGAGCTGGTTCGCGAGGAATGGTTCAAGGTCCCCTACTACTGCATGATGCACGACTTCGCGATCACACCCGATTACCTCGTGCTGCACATCGTGCCCTCGATCGGCAGCTGGGAGCAGCTGGAAGCGGGGAAGCCCGCCTTCATGTTCGACACCGCCAAGCCGGTCTACCTCGGCGTGATCCCGCGCCGCGCAGGCCTGAAGGACGAGGACATCCGCTGGTTCAAGCGCGACACCTGCTTCGCCAGCCACACCATGAACGCGTGGCAGGACGGCACGAAGATCCATTTCGTGACGCCCGAATCGAAGAACAACTTCTTCCCCTTCTTCCCCGACATCCACGGCGCGCCGTTCAACCCGATGGAGTCGGTCACGCACCTGACCGACTGGGTGGTCGACCTTGCCAGCAACGGCGAGGACTTCGCCGCGATCGAGCGGCTGACCGAAACCTTCAGCGAATTCCCGCGCATCGACGACCGCTTCACCGGCCAGCGCAACCGCTATACCTGGGGGCTGGAAGTCGACATGAAGCGGCCGATGGAGCTGGCGGGCGGCAGCGCGGGCGGGGCGCCGATGAACTGCCTGTTCCTCAAGGACCTGGAAACCGGCGCCGAGCAGCACTGGTGGGCGGGGCCGACCAGCACCTTGCAGGAACCGTGCTTCGTGCCCCGCTCCAGGGACGCGCCCGAAGGCGACGGCTGGATCGTCGAGGTCTGCAATCGCCTTGCAGAACACCGCAGCGACCTTCTGATCTTCGACGCGCTCGATATCGAGAAGGGGCCGGTCGCGACCGTGCACATCCCCATTCGCCTGCGCTTCGGCCTGCACGGCAACTGGGCCAATGCCAAGGACATCGGCCTCGCCGAAATGGAAGTGGCCTAAGCAATATCTCCTCTCCCGCTTGCGGGAGGGGCCGGGGGTGGGCTTCCAAACGGGGTAGCGCGAGAGGCGCCCACCCCTGGCCCCTCCCGCAAGCGGGAGGGGAGC
>JAJXVK010000162.1 GCA_021782155.1 Pseudomonadota bacterium | reverse complement strand
CAGGATCGAGAACGGCAAGCTCGGCGCGCCGATCAAGGTCGCGACGCTGATCGGTGACGGCCCGACCGTGCTGACCAGGGTCACCGGCATCGGCAACGACTTCGAACTCGACGAAGGCATCGGCATCTGCGGCAAGGGCGGCCAGTCGGTCCCCGCGGGCGTGGGCCAGCCGACGCTGCTGGTCGAAGGGCTGACGGTGGGCGGCACCGCCTGACCCGCTCCGCGACAATTGGCGACAAGATTTCGCCCGGAACTTCAGCACCGGTTCAGCGCGTTTGGTGATATAATGCAACATAAGCACGAAAGGACCGAAGCCATGCGCAACACGATAGCCAAGCTCGGCCTCGCGCTCGCCGCCGCGTCGATGCTCGCCGTGCCGGGCGCCGAGGCCCGTACGCGCAAGACTGCACAGGAGCAGCTCGCCGGAATCCTCAAGGACCGCGTGGCGGGCGAGCCGGTCGATTGCATCTGGATGCCCACGGTCGACTCGACCACCGTCATCGACAAGACCGCGATCGTCTACCGGTCGGGCAGCACCTATTACGTGAACTATCCGCGCACCGGAGCCGAATCGCTCAACGACGACGACATCCTGGTGACCAGGCTGTGGAGCTCGAACCTGTGCAGCATCGACACCGTGCAGCTGCACGACCGGATGAGCGGCATGTGGTCGGGCTTCGTCGGGCTCGGCAAGTTCGTGCCCTACAAGCGCGAGAAGGTCGCCGCCGCGGATTGAGTGGTGAGCGCCGCGCAGCGCCGCTGGGCGCAGGACATCCTGCACTTCTGGTTCGGGGAGCTGCGCCCGGCGCAACGCTTCGCACGTGACGATGCGCTGGATGCCGAGTTGCGCCGTCGATTCGCGCCGCTTCTGCCCGGCCTGTCGCGCCAGCCCTCGGCCGCGTTCCTCGGCGATCCGCTGACCGCGCGCGCCGCCGTCCTGCTGTTCGACCAGGTGCCGCGTAATGTGTTCCGCGACGATCGGCGTGCCTTCGCCCTCGACCCGCTGGCCCGCGCGATCACGCATGGCGCGATTGCGCGCGGCTTCGACCGGGGCCTGTCGGTCGAGCAGCGCCAGTTCCTCTACATGCCGCTGATGCACAGCGAGCGGATCGTCGACCAGCGCGAGAGCCTGCGCCGCTTCACATCGCTGGGCAGCGCATACATCATCGGCTTCGCGCGGGCGCACTACCGCATGGTGGCGCGCTTCGGCCGCTTCCCGCACCGCAACGAAGTGCTCGGCCGGATGTCGACCACGGCCGAGGCGCGCGCAGTGGCGGCGGGGAATCACTGGTAGCTTGCCAGCCGCGTGCCTCGCCTCTTATGGGGCGAAACGATGACCCTGCGCCCCGCCATTCCCGAAGACGCCGCCCCCCTCGCCGCGCTCGCCCGACGGGCGATGCGGGCCAAGTGGGAGCACATGTATCGTCCCGAGGACTTCGCGGCCTGGCTTTCCGAAGCCCACTCGGATGAGAAGGCGGCGAAGGAGATCGACGATCCCGGCATGCGCGTGGCGGTGATCGAGGACGAGGCGGGCGAGCTGGTCGCATTTTGCAAGCTGGTTCTCTCGGGAACGTTCGATCCCGTGCATTCGGATGCGAAGGCCCCACTCGAACTCAAGCAGCTCTACACCGCGCCCGACCGGCTCGGCATGGGGCTGGGCGCAAGGCTGATGGACTGGGCGCTCGACCAGGCACGCTCGCATGGAGCGGACGAGATCCAGCTCTCGGTGTGGAGCGGCAACCAGGACGCGCAGCGCTTCTACACGCGCTATGGTTTCCTGAAGATAGCAGACATCATCTTCCCGGTGGGCGAGCAGCTCGACGAGGAATTCCTCTTCGCGCTTCGTCTCTAGGCGTTTGCCGCGCGCGGCCGCCGCGCCTATATGGCCCCCATGTCTTCCATCCGCCCCTGGCGCGACATCGCGCGCCGCACGAGCCGCCAGATCATGGTCGGCAACGTCCCCGTAGGCGGCGACGCGCCGATCACCGTGCAGACGATGACCAATACGCCCACCTCCGACGCGGCGGCGACGATCGACCAGATCCGCCGCTGCGAGGATGCGGGCGCGGACCTCATCCGCGTCTCGTGCCCCGACGTCGAAAGCACCGCGGCCTTCCGCCAGATCGCCAGGGCCGCGCGGGTGCCGCTGATCGCGGACATCCATTTCCATTACAAGCGCGCGCTGGAAGCCGCCGACGCGGGCGCCGCGTGTCTGCGCATCAATCCGGGCAACATCGGCTCTGGCGAACGCGTCGCCGAAGTCGTGCGCGCGGCCAAGGCCAACGGCTGCGCGATCCGCATCGGCGTCAACGCCGGCAGCCTCGAGAAGGACCTGCTCGAAAAGTACGGCGAGCCCTGCCCCGAAGCTCTGGTCGAGTCCGCGCTCGACCACATCAAGCTGCTGCAGGACCACGATTTCCACGAATACAAGGTCGCGGTGAAGGCCTCCGACGTGTTCCTCGCGGTCGCCGCCTACATGGGGCTGGCCGAAGCGGTCGACTGTCCGCTGCACCTCGGCATCACCGAAGCGGGCGGGCTGATCGGCGGCACGGTGAAGAGCGCCATCGGCATCGGCAACCTGCTGTGGGCGGGCATCGGCGACACGATCCGCGTCAGCCTCTCGGCCGAGCCCGAGCAGGAAGTGCGCGTGGGCTTCGAGATTTTGAAGTCGCTCGGCCTCAGGACGCGCGGCGTGCGCGTGGTCTCGTGCCCGTCGTGCGCGCGGCAGGGCTTCGACGTGGTCAAGACCGTCTCGTTGCTCGAGGACCGGCTGAGCCACATCAAGACGCCGCTCTCGCTCTCGGTGCTCGGCTGCGTGGTCAACGGCCCCGGTGAAGCGCGCGAGACCGACATCGGCATCACCGGCGGCGGCGCAGGCAAGCACATGGTCTACCTGTCGGGCGTGACCGACCACCACGTGACCAGCGAGGCCATGCTCGACCACATCGTGGAACTGGTCGAAGCGAAAGCCGCCGAGATCGAAGCGCAGATGACCGACGCAGGCAAGGCCGGCGTCGCCGCCTGAAAGACAAGCGGGGCGGCGCTTGCCCGCCACCCCGCGCCCCCACACTCCGTCAGGTCAGTTCGGGTAGTAGCCCACCCCGACAACGTGATCGCCCACGCGCTTGATCAGCGACGACTTGTGTTCGATCCGGTTGTCCGCGCGGTTGAGCCAGACGTAATTGATCTTGCCGTGGCCGGGGCCCTTCGCCAGAGCGATCATGTCGCGCACGATCGGCTTGCCCTCGGCGTCGGTCATGGCGCTGACATCGTGGCCGACCAGCTTGGGATTGGCGCCGTAGGCCTCGTAGACGCCCTTCATGCTCAGCACGAAGACGTAGAGTTCGCCGGTGTTGTAGGCGCCCTTGCCCGCGTCGAACTCGGCGAAGGCCTTGTCGGGGCCCACGGTGTTGATCTCGGTCACCGCCTTGTCGAGCAGCGCGCGCGCCTCGCCCGACGTGGCATGGGGCGCGGCCTGGGCGGTGGTTCCCAGCGCCAGCGCGAAGGCGCCCGCCAGAAGTATGCGTGGGATCTTGGTCATCGCTTGGTCCTCCTCGATCAACGGGTCCGGGGCGGCGGCCGGTGGACGCCAATTCGTCGCCACGGCGGCAACGCACATGCGGTAATCCGTTGATTTCCATGCGTTACAGGCAGGGCCCGGCGCTGTATTGGAGCCAGATCAAATTTGCTCCTCATACTATCGGCCAATGACGGGCGGCGCGCGGGCGGTCCGTGACGGCCCAATCCGCGAGGAATTGCGCGTGCGTCTTGCCGATTGGGTAACTTTCGCGCGCTAATCTCTCCGCCGATGAACCGGCTTGTCGTCATATCGCTGGTAACGGTGCTGCTCCTTCTCGGGCTCGGGCAGGTCTTCGGCGAAACGCACCCGCTGACCTCGGCGCGCCCGGCGAGCGCGGCGAGTGCCGGCGCGAACGGCGCCTATGCCATGAGCGGCGGCGGCGATGCGATCGGCATCGCGCGCGGGCCCGACGGGCAGTTCCACATGACCGCGCAGGTCAACGGAGGTGACACCAGCTTCCTCGTCGATACCGGGGCCGACATGGTCGCGCTGACCGTCGACGAGGCCGACCGGCTCGGCATATTCGTCGATCGTTCCTCGTTCCAGCCGATCCTGCGCACCGCATCGGGCACCGGCTATGGCCAGCGCGTGCGGCTGGACAGCGTGGAGATCGGCGGGCGCGAACTGACCGACGTCGACGCGGTGGTGGTCCAGGGTCTGCAAACCAACCTGCTCGGTCAGTCGGTGCTGCGTCAGCTGGGCCGCGTCGAGCTGCGGGGTGACCGGCTGGTGATCGAACCGGCCTGACAGCGCCCGCGCGACCCGATATGGGGGCGCCATGACCATCTCGATCCGCCCCGCCACGCGCGCCGACCTGCCGCTGATCGCACAGCTGATCCGCGACCTTGCCGAATACGAACGCCTCGCCCACGAAGTGCGCTTCGACCTTGCCGTGATGGGCGAACATCTGTTCGGCCCGCGCCCCGGCGCCGAAGTGGTGATCGGCGAGATCGGCGGCGAGGCGCAGGGCTTCGCGCTGTTCTTCCATAACTTCTCGACCTTCGAGGGACGCCCCGGGCTCTACCTCGAAGACCTGTTCGTGCGGCCCGAAGCGCGTGGTGCCGGGCTGGGCAAGGCGCTGCTGGTCCATCTCGCCGCGCTCGCGCAGGCGCGCGGCTGCGCGCGATTCGAATGGTCGGTGCTCGACTGGAACGAGCCTTCGATCGGCTTCTACAAGTCATTGGGCGCGCGCACGATGGACGACTGGCGGATCATGCGCGTTGATGGCGAGGCGCTGGCTCGGCTCGCCGCAACTGGCGCGCAAACCGCCGAAATCGGCTAGAATTGGCTGCCCTCTTGCCGTTCCCTTGAGTTGGGGGGATACTCGGACGGGTCATGCAGATGCGAATGGACAGGCGAGCGATGCTGAAGGCGGGGGCCGTTGCCGGCGCCGCGCTGGCATGCCCTGTGCGCGTCTTCGCCCAGGCCTCGCCGCTCACCGGCCAGCAGCGCCGCGTGATGGAGGTCGCCAGGGAACAGCTGGAGCGCGTGCGCGACCGCCTGTGGCGCACCGACGTGGTGGGCGTCGCCGACTTCGGCCTACCCTCCTCGCAGCCGCGTTTCCATTTCGCCGACATGGAAAAGGGCGAGGTGCGCAGCTTCCTCGTCGCGCACGGCATCGGCTCTGACCCCGAACACGACGGGTTCCTGCACTCTTTCTCGAACGTCGAGGGCAGCCGCGCGACCAGCCGGGGCGCCTTCGTCACCAACGAGTGGTACAAGGGCAAGTACGGCACCTCGATCCGCCTGGCCGGGGTCGACCCCACCAACTCCAACGCGCTCGACCGCGCGATCGTGATGCACCCGGCGTGGTACGCGAACGAGGACATGGTCGCGAAATGGGGCAAGCTCGGCCGCAGCGACGGCTGCTTCGCCATGGGCGAGGAGCAGTTCAACGAAGCGCTGTGGCACCTTTCGGGCGGACGGCTGCTCTATTCGGACCGGCTGGGAATCGCGTAATTCCCTGACGTCACGCCAGCATGAGCCGGTGTGACGCCGCCCACCCTCACAACGGATCCTGCGCGACGATCACTTCCTGCGTCGAATGGCGCTGGCCCGAATGCTCGACGCGCGGTTCGGCGAAGCTCTTGAGCACCGCCGGGTCGCGCCCGTAGAGGTCGTTGAACGGACGAAGCTCGCCGTTCACGTCGCGCGCGTAAGTGAAATAGACGATGTAGACCGGGAAGGTCTTGGTCATCGGCACGCGCGTGTAATCGCCCGAGCGCGAGATCGCCGCCAGCGCGTCCTTGTCGGTGTCCGAGCCGAGAATCGCCATCGTCATGCCCAGCTCGGTCGCGCGCTCGGTGCGCACGCAGCCGTGCGACAGCGCACGGTTGTCCTGATTGAACAGGCCGCGGTTGGGTGTGTCGTGGATGAAGATCGCGTGCTCGTTAGGCATGTCGAGCTTCATCAGACCGAGCGAGTTGTTCGGCCCCGGCTGCTGGACCACGTTGACGAAGCCGTCGGCCCCCTTGGTCACCTTGTAACCCTGCCGCTCGGCCGAGCCGGGTCTGGCGAGCAGCTTCGCGCCCAGCCCCTCGCCCTTCACGATCGACTGCGGCACCGTCCAGGTCGGATTGAAGATCACGCCCTGCACCGTCTCGGCGAGCTGCGGGGTCGCGGTGCGGCCCGGCTTGCCCACGATCGTGCGGTAGGAGGAAATGATCCGGTTGTTGACCGTGAGGCGCAGCATCTCCTCGGGCACGTTGGTGATCAGGTACTGCAGGCCAAGGTGCTGCGGCAGCCAGCGCCAGCGGTCCATGTTGATGCGGATGATCGACTTGGTCTTCGGATCGGTCGCCTCCGCGAGCTGCTCGCGCAGCAGCTCGTAATCGGGATTGGCCGGGTCGAGCGCGGTCAGCGCGCCCGCGATGTCGTGCGTGTCGAGCGCCTTGGCGATCACCGCGCTCGTCGGTTCATTGTCCTGGTCGGGATCGAACACGAACCACTGGATGCGGCTGTCCATCGGCGTGCGCCCGTCGCGCAGGTCCTCGACCAGCCAGGTGAACAGCTTCGTCGCGGTGGCATCGAGCGCGGGGCTTTCGCCTTGCGCGATCGCGGCGGCGAGCGCGGCGGGCTGGTAGTCCTTGGGGAACAGCCCTTCCGAGGTCACGCCCTTGATGTAGGCGAGCAGCTGCTGGGCATCCGCCAGCGTCCAGTGCGGCGGCGGGGGCGGCGGGGCCTGGGGTCCGGGCGGAGTGACGCCGGGCAGCGGCTGCACCACCGGCGAGACTGCGGGCTGCGGCGCGGAGCCGGCGGCAGGTTGCGCGGCGGACTGCGCTCCCGCCGGCGCGGTGTTCGCGGCCGGAGCGGGGGGTTGGGCCTGCGCGGTGAGGTCGACCGGTCCCTGCTGGCGCGCCAGCGCCGGGCTCGCGGTGAGCGCGGTGCCCGCGAGCAGGGCGGCAAAGGCCGCCGCACCGATCGAATGCGTCCTGATCATCGTTTCGTCTGTTCCTGTTGCCGCCCCGGTTCGGTTGCACCGGTCGCTCGCATGTCTCCAAGGCGGCAAATACCCCGATGCAGGCACCAGGATCAAGCATCGCGGCTGAAGCCAGCCTGAATCGCTTGGCGCGATTCCCGCGCGAGGCTAGGGAACGCCATGCCCCCCGCGCAGCCACGTTCCGCAAAGCACGCCGCCTGGTTGCCGCTTCTCGTCGTGCTGGCGGGGCTCGCCAGCTACAGCGTGATGGACGGGCTGATGAAGGCCGCCTCGATCGCGCTGGGCGCCTATGCCGCGATGTTCTGGCGCAGCGCGCTCGGCGCGGTGCTGATGGCCCCGCCGTGGCTGCTGCGCGGCCGCCGCCTGCCGAGTCGCGCCGGGCTGCGCCTCCACGCCGCG
>JAJXVK010000161.1 GCA_021782155.1 Pseudomonadota bacterium | reverse complement strand
CACAAGATCAAGGAACAGGTGCTGCCGCGACTGCTCGAGCGCGTCGACCCCGAAGCGGCGGCGACGCTGACCAAGGACGAGCTGTCCGAGGAATTCCGCCCGATCATCCTCGAGGTGCTGTCCGAGCTCAAGGTCACGCTGAACCGGCGCGAGCAATTCGCGCTGGAAAAGGTCCTGATCGACGAACTTCTTGGCTTCGGCCCGCTCGAGGAACTGCTCAGCGACCCTGACGTATCGGACATCATGGTCAACGGTCCCGACCAGACCTACATTGAAAAGAAGGGCAAACTGCAGCTCGCGGGCATCCGCTTCCGCGACGAATCGCACCTGTTCCAGATCGCGCAGCGCATCGTGAACCAGGTCGGGCGCCGCGTCGACCAGACCACGCCGCTCGCCGACGCGCGCCTCAAGGACGGCAGCCGCGTCAACGTGATCGTGCCGCCGCTCAGCCTCAAGGGCACGGCGATCTCGATCCGCAAGTTTTCCGAAAAGCCGATCACGCTCGACATGCTCCAGGGCTTCGGTTCGATGAGCGACAAGATGTGCACCGCGCTCAAGATCGCGGGTGCTTGCCGTTTCAACATCGTCATTTCGGGCGGCACCGGCTCGGGCAAGACGACCATGCTCAACGCCCTGTCGAAGATGATCGATCCGGGCGAGCGCGTGCTGACCATCGAGGACGCGGCCGAACTTCGCCTGCAGCAGCCGCACTGGCTGCCGCTCGAAACCCGCCCGCCGAACCTTGAAGGCCAGGGCGCGATCACTATCGGCGACCTTGTGAAGAACGCTCTGCGCATGCGTCCGGACCGGATCATCCTGGGCGAAATCCGCGGCGCGGAGTGTTTCGACCTCCTCGCCGCGATGAACACCGGTCACGACGGATCGATGTGTACCCTCCACGCGAACAGCCCGCGCGAGTGCCTGGGCCGTATGGAAAACATGATCCTGATGGGCGACATCAAGATCCCGAAGGAAGCCATTTCGCGCCAGATCGCGGAGTCGGTCGACCTCATCGTGCAGGTCAAGCGCCTGCGCGACGGTTCGCGCCGCACCACCAACGTGACCGAGGTTATCGGCATGGAGGGCGAGGTCATCGTCACGCAGGAGCTGTTCAAGTTCGAGTATCTCGACGAAACCGATGACGGCAAGATCATCGGCGAGTTCCGCTCGTCGGGCCTACGGCCCTACACGCTGGAAAAGGCGCGCCAGTTCGGCTTCGATCAGGCCTTCCTCGAGGCCTGCCTCTGACACCCGATCACCGCCGGCTTGCCTCCGGGCAGCGCCGGCGGTAGTTTGCCGGCTTCATGCACCGGGCGCGAGGAGCCTTGCGATGAAGCCTTTCACGACAATTGCTGTGATCGTCCTGGCGCTGGCGGCGCTGGTCCATCTGGTGCGCCTCGTTTCCGGCTTCGACATCGTTGTCGCCGGGCACGTCGTGCCGAGGCTGGCCAGCGTCATGGGCTTCGTGGTGGCGGCCGGGCTGGCGTTCATGGTCGCACGCGAAGCGCGCGGCTGACCGGTCAGGCCACCGCGAACCATTCGCGCACGGCCACGCCCAGCGTCACGCAGGCGACAAACATCGCCAGGAAAAAGATAGTTGTCCAAGGCATCACCCCGACCGCGTCGGGATCGCTGCGCCGCATGCGCCTGCGGTCACCGTACAACGCCATCAGTGCCAGCGCGGCGAAAATTGCTCCAAACAGCCCCATCTTTTGCCAGTCGTCCATCGCCTGCGCCAGATAGGCACGCGTTTGCGGCAGGCAAGGCTATCGAAGGGCTTTCGTTGTGGAACCGGGCAGGCATGTTCGACGTTGCTTGCCCGAAACGCCCGGACGCGGCATTGCTGCGGTGAATTCGCGTCGCGCAACCACAGAGAGGACCAGACCAATGTTCCGCAAGATCATGTTCGCCTGCACCGTGGGCGGCCTGCTGATGACAACCGCCGCCTGCGCGACCGTCAAGGGCGCGGGCAAGGACATCCAGTCCGTCGGCGAAGCTGGCGAAAAGGCCATAAAGGGTCACTAGCGGATTGATTTCGACATTCGCATCCCCTGGCGGCCGGCATGGGCTTGCAAATGTCGAAATCGTAGATTCCACTGGAACAGGCGCGCCGCTCGCCGAAGTCCTGCCGATTTTCGGGTGTGGCGTGCTGCAGCCCGGGATCGGAATGCTGCGCCGCGTGAACCCGGGGCGTCCCGCCCACGAGGTTCTGCGTCAGACCGGGAACACCGGCCCCAGCGCGTCGAGAAGCTCGTGCATGAAGTCGGTTCCCCGATCGGTCAGATCGACGAAGCGCCGGCGCCCGTCGCGATCGTCGGCGTTGCGACAGATCAGTCCTTCCGCCTCAAGCCGGGCGAGCCAGCGCAACATCGTCGTCGAAGGAACCCCGGCATCGAGGCAGACCGCCGAGACCTGCAGCCGTTCACCCTGCTGTGCGGCGATGAACAGGTCGAGCAGGATATCCCAGCCGGGTTCACCGAACAGGGTGCGCAGATCGTTCGAAGCTTCGTCCCTGTTGCGGCGGAGCCGATAGATCGCCCGTGCGCGATGATGCGCCTGCCCGCCATTCGTAATCGTCAGATCCAAGAACCCATCCTCCCAAAATCCGATCGACCGATATCGATTGCGAAAGTAATGACAGATGAACAAAACGCCCATTCAGATTCGGAGAGCCGCGCTAATCACTACACTTGCAAAAAAAACATGGGAGTTTTGCGACCCGCATTGCGAAACCCTGATAATCCACGACCGGAGAAAGGTCGAGTCCCGACCCATCTACCGCCGGCCAGCGCATTTCGGCAAACGCAAGCTTGCCCGGCCGAACCGCTTGGGCCATGAGGCAGCCATCCGCCAGACAGCCCCGACCAAAGTGCGCGCACACATCCAATGGCCAAGAAAACCGCATTCGACACCCAGGCCCTCGCCGAACTGGGCCGCAACGTCCGCCAACGGCTCGACAACGATCCTTCGTGCTACCGCCTGCCCGTGGAAGGCCTGGAGATCTACGGCGTCGCAAACTTCTTTTCGCCCGAGGAGTGCGAACACCTGATCCGCATCACCGATGCCGTCGCGCGCCCCTCGCCCACCTACAACAACAACTCGGACGGCGGGCGCACGAGCTATTCGGGCGATGTCGATCCCTGCGACCCGTTCATCCAGATGCTGCAACGGCGGATCGACGACCTGCTCGGCATCGAGCCCGGCTACGGCGAGACGCTGCAGGTCCAGCGCTACCGCAAGGGCCAGCAGTTCCGCTCGCACTTCGACTATTTCAACACTGGCACCAGCTACTGGCCCGAGGAACAGGAGCGCGGCGGACAGCGCAGCTGGACGGCGATGGGCTATCTCAGCGACGTCGAGGAAGGCGGCTCGACCGACTTCCCCAAGGTCGACGTCAGCGTTCCCCCGCAACGCGGCGCGCTTCTGGTGTGGAACAACATGAAGGCCGACGGATCGCCCAACACCAGGTCGCTTCATGCCGGAACGCCGGTGAAGCAGGGCGTCAAGTACGTCGTCACCAAGTGGTACCGGTCGCGCCCATGGCACTGAGCGCGGCGCGCCTCGCGCTTGCGTTCGCCCTGGCGCTGGCTGGCGCCGTCCCGGCCACGGCCTGGGCGGAAGCGCCGCGACGCGCCGCGCTCGTACCGGCCGACGACGATGCGCGGCTCGACCAGCTCTTTGCCGACGACGAGCGCGCCGAACTCGCGCTCGACCCGCTGGGCGCGCTCGGACGCGGCGAACAGGTGACGCTCGCGCAGTTCGAGCTGCTGTTCACGCCCGGCCTCACGCAGTCGCTGCGCAAGGTCAACGCCGAAGCGCTGGCCCGCCTCGCGCGGATTGACCGCGACCGGCTCGACGCGGCGCACCGCGTTTCCTATGACGTGTTCCTCGCGGAAAAGACGCTCGATCGCGAAGCGCTGCTGCCCGAAAACACCGCGCTGACCGACGTTCAGCCGTTCGACCACTTCGGCGGCTTCCACGTCGAATATGCCAGCATCGCCGCGGGCGACGGCGCGGTTCCGCTGGACACCGTGGCCGACTACGAGGCCAACCTCGAGCGAAACCGGGCGCTGGGGATCGTGTTCGGCAACGCCATCGCGCGGTTCCGCGAAGGCATGGCGAGCGGCGAGGTCGAGCCAAGTCTCACCGTGCGCAACATGATCGGCCAGATCGACGCGATCCTCGCCCAGCCGGTGCGCGAATCGCCGTTCTATTCGCCGGTCGACCAGTTTCCCGAAAGCTTCGGCCATGCCACGCGCCGACGGCTGGCGCGCCAGTACCGCGCGGCGATCGTCACCAGTGTCTATCCCGCCT
Source organism: Pseudomonadota bacterium (assembly GCA_021782155.1). GTDB lineage: Bacteria > Pseudomonadota > Alphaproteobacteria > Sphingomonadales > Sphingomonadaceae > Novosphingobium. The sequence continues at coordinate 3,185 of JAJXVK010000161.1, read as the reverse complement.
ACCGCAGGCTTCGGGCCTTCCTCGCCAGCGAATATCTGCCCGCCGCACGCGACAGCGTCGGCCTGTCGGACATGCCGGGGGGGGCGAAGCTGTACCGGCTGCTGGTGCGCGAAAACACGACACTCGACATGGACCCCGCCGAGATCCACCGGATCGGCCTGTCCGAGGTCGCGCGGATCCAGGCCGAAATGGAGCAGGTCAAGCAGCAGATGGGCTTCGAAGGCCCCCTGCGCGACTTCTTCGACCATTTGCGCACCGATCCCGAATATCACCCGAAGAGCGCCGAGCAACTGGCGGACGGCTATCGCACGGTGGGCCGCAAGGTCGACGCGCTGGCGCCGAAGTACTTCCTGCACCTGCCCCGGACGCCGCTGCTGATCGAGCCCTATCCCGACTATCGGGCGAAGTACGAGGCGGGCGGCAGCTACACGCAGGGCTCGCCAGACGGCACCCGGCCGGGGATATTCTGGTACAACACCTATGACCTCAAGAGCCGGTTCCTGACCGGGATCACCACGCTCTACCTCCACGAGGGCGCGCCGGGGCACCACTTCCAGATCAGTCTCGCGCAGGAAAACCCGCAACTGCCCGATTTTCAGCGCTTCGGCGGCAATACCGCCTATGTCGAGGGCTGGGCGCTCTATGCCGAGACGCTTGGCTATGACATGGGCTTCTACAAGGACCCGTGGCAGCACTGGGGCACGCTCGACGACGAGATGCTGCGCGCGATGCGGCTCGTGGTCGATACCGGCATCCACACGATGGGCTGGAGCCGCGACCAGGCCATCGACTACATGCTGGCGAACTCGGGCATGGGGCGCACCGACGCGACCGCGGAGGTCGAGCGCTACATCGCCAATCCCGGGCAGGCGCTCGCCTACAAGATCGGCGCGCTGACCATCCAGCGGCTGCGCCGCAAGGCCGAGGACGAACTGGGCGATCGCTTCGACATCCGCCAGTTCCACGACCAGGTGCTGGGCTCGGGCGCGCTGCCGTTGCCGGTGCTGGAGGACAAGGTCGACCGCTGGATCGCGTCGAAGAAGAAGCAGGTCTGAACGCCTATTTGGCGGAAGCGCCCGCGCCGTTTTCGATGTCTTCCTCGATATGCCCAAGCTTGGCCGCCAACCGGTCGATCTTGCGGTTGATGCGCAGGATTTCGAGCTGGGTACGCAAGTTGACCTCGTAATCATGGCGCGCCGCCACGCGATCCTTGGCCGATTGCCGGTTCTGGCTCATCATGATGACCGGCGCCTGGATCGCGGCGAGCATGGACAGCATCAGGTTGAGGAAGATGTAGGGATAGCGGTCCCAGGCGATGCCGAACGCCGCACCGAGGTTGCTGTTTAGCAGCACCCAGACCAGCAGCACCACCGCGAAGGCGATGATAAAGGCCCACGAACCGCCGATCGCGGCGACCCGGTCGGCCAGCCGGTCGCCCGCGCTGGCGTTGACCGCGGCCAGCTCGTCGGCGTCCATCCCGATCAGCGTGCCCGAGGCGATGCGCTCGAGCACGCGCTGCTCTTCCGGGCCGAGGTCGCTGAACGACCGGCCCAGCAGTTCCCCGGCGAGTTGCTCAGCCGGCCGCTTGTGATGCGCCATGCGACGCTCCATCCAGCGCTTCGGCGATCAGCGCGCGCGTGTTGGCGATGCCGTAAAGCGCGATGAAGCTGCCCATGCGCGGCCCCTGGCTCGAGCCGAGCAGCGTCTCGTAGAGCGCCTTGAACCAGTCGCGCAGCTGCTCGAAGCCGAAGTGCGGGTCCTTGCCGATTTCATAGACGAGGTTCTGCAGTTCCTCGGCCGAAGCGTTCTCGCCTGCCATCGCCAGTTCCTCGTCGAGCGCGGCCAGCGCGGCGGCCTCGTTGGCGTCGGGTGAGCGGCGCCTGAGCGTCGGCGCGATGAAGTCGCGGTTGTAGGCGAGCGCCTTGCTTACCAGTTCGTCGAGGTCCGGATGCGCGGTGGGGTCGGCGTTATCGACATAGTTGCCGAGGTACGACCACACCTGCTCGCGCGATGCGCCGGCGCCGAGCACGCCGACGAGATTGAGCAGCAGGCCGAAGGTCACCGGCAGCATATCGCCGTCGCCGCCCGCATAGCCGTTGATGCGAAGCAGATGCCACGCCGGGTTGCCCAGTTGCTGCTCGACCGGCTGCTCGGGAATCCTGGCACGGAACTGCCAGTAGTCGTCCACCGCGCGCGGGATCACGCCGATGTGCAACTGCTTGGCGCTCTTGGGATTGGGGAAAATGTAGTAGCCCAGGCTCTCGTCGCTGCCATAGGTCAGCCATTCCTCGATCGTCAGGCCGTTGCCCTTGGACTTGGAAATCTTCTCGCCGTTGGCATCGAGGAACAGCTCGTAGATCAGCCCCTCGGGCTTCCGTCCGCCGAGGATCTGCGCGATCTTGCCCGACTGCACGCCGCTGTCGGTCAGGTCCTTGCCGTACATCTCGTAGTCGACACCCAGCGCGACCCAGCGCATCGCCCAGTCGACCTTCCACTGAAGCTTGGCCTGCCCCCCGAAGATGCAGTGCTCGATGTCCTCGCCGTGGTCGTGGAAGCGCACCACGCCCGCTTCGGCGTCGACGACGGTGACCGGGACCTGCAGGACTTCGGCGGTCTTGGGCGATACCGGCAGAATGGGCGAATAGGTCTGCCGCCGCTCCTCGCGCAGCGTGGGCAGCATCACGCCCATGATCGCATCGTAGTGGCGCAGGATGCTCCGCAGCGCATTGTCGAACGCGCCCGAGTTATAACGGTCGGACGAGGAGACGAACTCGTAGTCGAAGCCGAAGCGGTCGAGAAATTCGCGCAGCATCGCGTTGTTGTGGTGCGCGAAGCTCTCGAACCTGGCGAACGGATCGGGGATGCGGCTCAGCGGGTGGCCGATGTGCGCGGCGAGCAGCCCCTGGTTGGGCACGTTGTCGGGCACCTTGCGCAGCCCGTCCATGTCGTCGGAGAAGGCGACGAGGCGCGTCCTTCCGTCCTCGGGCCTGGCGCCGATCAGCACTTCGTAGGCGCGGCGCACCAGCGTCGTGCGCAGCACTTCCTGGAAGGTGCCGATATGCGGCAGCCCGCTGGGACCGTAGCCGGTCTCGAACAGCACGGGCTCGCCGCCGGGTTTCCCGTCGGGGTAGCGCTTGACGAGCTTGCGCGCTTCCTCGAACGGCCAGGCCTTGGACTTCAGTGCG
>JAJXVK010000160.1 GCA_021782155.1 Pseudomonadota bacterium | reverse complement strand
GTAGTCCTCGCCGTCGGGGGCGGGGCGCAGCAGGTGGTCGGCGATGACGATCGGGCCGTGTTCGGCCTCGACCTCGTCATAGGAACGGCCACACCAGCCGCCCATGTCGATCTCTTTCAGGTCGTGCGTGCGCTGGGCCGCGAACCAGTCGATCCCCAGCCGCTCGCAGATCAGCGCGGCGGTCTGCAGCGCGCGGCCGGTTTCGGAAACGTGGAGCGTGACCTCGGGGCTCTCGCCCAGTTCAGCGAGCAGCGCCTGTCCCATCCGCACCGCCTGCTCGAAGCCGACGCGGGTGAGCGGGGTGTGGATGTGGTTCGCCTGCAGGCGGCGCGCGGCGTTGTACACCGTTTCGCCGTGGCGCATGATGAAGAAGCGGCCGGGAGTTTTCATGGACTGCGGGCTAGCAACGCGCGGGGCGCGCGTCACCCCTCGATGAGATCGAGATAGGCGACCACGTCGTTGTCTGTGGCGATGAACAGTCCTTCCTGCACCTCCTCGGGTTGCTCTGCGGCCAGGCGCAGCGCCTCGTCGAGCGGACCATAGAACAGCGTGGTGGCAGATCCGCCCTCGGTCACATCGTCGAGGTGGTAGAGCCGCACGGTGGCTTCGCCGAAGGTGGTGCGCATCAGTCCTTGTCCCGCTTCGCGCCGTCGAGCCGGGCTGCCTCGCGCGCGGCATCGAGCCGGGCGACGGTGCGTTCCGCCTTGCTGGCCCCGTGCTTCGCGCGGTTCTCGTCCGCCGCCTGCCGGGCCTCGGCGCGCTTCCTCGCCTTGCGCGCCATGCGCAGGTTGACGATCCCGGCCATCAGGAGGCGCCCACCGGATAGGCGATCGCCATGATCTCCCATTCCTTCTCGCCGCCGGGCAGGCGCACCACGCGCAGGTCGCCGATCCGCGCGCCGCGCAGCGCGCGGGCGATGGGGGCGCTCCAGCCGATCAGGCCGGCGGTGGCGTCCTGTTCGTCGTCGCCGACGAGCGTGAGCGTGCGGTGGTTGTCGTCCTCGTCGGCGATCTCGACGGTGGCGCCGAAGAGCACCCGCGCGCGATCTTCCTGCCGCGCCGGGTCGATCACGCGCGCGGCCTTCATCCGCCGCGCGAGGTGGTTCAATTCGCGGTCGATCTCGCGCATGCGCTTGCGCCCGTAGAGATAGTCGCCGTTCTCCGATCGGTCGCCGTTGCCCGCCGCCCAGCTGACGATCTCGACGATCGCCGGGCGCTCGGTTCCGAGCAGGTGGTCATAGCGCGCACGCAACGCGGCGAGGCCTGCGGGGGTGATCGGGTTGCCGTCGGGCTTCATCGCGGGAGGGCTCAGCCCGGCGTGTTCTTGCCGAGGTAGTGGCTGATCGGGTTGGGCCCGGTGTAGTTGCCCTTGTCCGGGTTCATCGCGTCGTAGACCACCGCGTTTTCCAGCACGTGCTGCACGTAGGCGCGCGTTTCGGTGTAGGGGATCTCTTCGACCCACTTGACCCAGTCGACCGATCCGTTGCGCGGGTCGCCGTTCTGGCGCAGCCACTTGTTCACGTTGCCCGGCCCGGCGTTGTAGGCCGCAACGGCGAGCGGGTAGGAACCGCCGAAATAGTCCATCATCCGCCCGAAATAGGTCGCGCCGAGCTGGATGTTGAGGCTGGGGTCGGCCATCAGCGCGCCGTCCGAATAGGAGAGCCCCATGCGCCCCGCCTCCTGCCGCGCGGTGCCGGGCATCAGCTGCATCAGCCCGCGCGCGCCCGCGTGGCTCAGCGCGTTCTGCGCGAACTGGCTTTCCTGCCGCGAGATGGCGTGGATCATCGTCCAGCTGCCACTGTAGCCAAGGGGCACAGGGACGAGCGGGAAGCCGATGTGCTGGAAGTCGAGATAGCCCTTGGCCGCCGCCGCCTGTCCCAGGATCACGCCGAGGTCGCGCCGTCCGAGGTCGCGCGCGAGGTCTGCCACCAGCACCTGCTGCGCCTCGGTCTGCGCCTGGTCGGAGATTTCGCGGAAGAACATCAGCGCGGTGCGCCAGTCGCTCTCTCGCGCGACTTCGCGTACCGCCTTGGTGATCGGCAGGGCCATGAACGCGGCGCGTTCCTGCGCGGTCGGCTGGGCGTGCGAATCGGCGGCGAACCGGGGCATCGGACGGCCCAGCCGCTCGAGCGAAAGCTGGCCGTAGTACTGGTCGGCATATTGCGCCGCCATTTCGAAATAGCGTTGCGCGCCCGCACTGTCGCCCGCCTTCTGCGCGGCGCGGCCGGCCCAGTAGAAGCCCTTCGAGCGCGTGCCCGGCGTCCGTGCGGCGGCACCATAACGGTAGAACAGCGGCGCGGCCTGCCCGGGCGCGCCCATGTCCCACAGCGCCTGCGTTCCGCCCAGCCACATCAGCGAGGTGTAGTCGTCACGCAGGCCGTAGCTGCGCTTCGAGATGTCCTCGCTGGCGTCGAAGGCGTCGTCGATCCCCTGCGCGATCTGCACCGCGAGGCTGGGCGAGCCGTCGCTTGCCGCGCCGCGCGCCTCGGTCAGCAGCTCGTCGACCCACTTGTCGGGGTCGAGCGGCTTCCTCGCCAGCAGCGGGCGGTTGGCGAGCAGTCCGCGCGCGCCCTGCGCCTGCCCCGTCTTGCGCAGCTGTCGTGCGCGCGCATAGAGAAAGCCGGGATCGGAATTGAGCGCCTGCGCGCTGACCTGGAAGCCGGTGTTGTAGGGATCGCTTCCCGCGAGCGCCGCCAGCCGGGCCGCGTCGATCCCGCGCATCGCCGCCGAGACGAGGCCCAGCTGGCGTTCGGCCCCTGCCTGATCGTCCGCCCACAGCAGCGCATCCTCGCGCGCGTCCTGGTCGTCCTGCGTGAAGCGCGATCCGAACGAGCCGGCCAGCGCCGCTTCGGCCCCGGCGCTCATCGGCCCGCCGCACCAGGCGGCGCGCGCGACATCGGCCGCCTCGGGCCGCCCCATCGCCATGAGCGCCAGCGCGTATTGCGCGCGCGCCGGATTGGTCAGCGGGGGCTGCTTGTCGAAATAGGCGATCAGCTGGCCGGGTGCGACACTCGCGGTGTCGAGCGCGGCCTCGGCGTAGCGACGCAGCTTGTCTTCCTGGGGGAAACCGGGATAGGCGAGCAGGAAACCCGCGTAGTCGTTGAAGGAAAAGCGGTTGGAACTGGTCAGCAGCTTCCAGCGCTCGACCGCCTGCGCCATCGGCCCGGCCTGCCCGGCGATGAGCTGCGCGCGCGCCTGATCCCAGGCGCTGGCGTCGCCCGACTGGGCGTCGGCGGACGTCGCCAGCCACGGCGTGAGCATCGCCAGGAAAGCGAGTTTTCTGAGCACGGCTTTTGCGTCCATGCTGGACATGATGCGTAGCGGCTCCTTATCAGGCGCTGAATGAGACCCCCCAAGGCCGGTTCCCCAACGGGCTCCGAATGCATTGTGAGGCAAGACGAGGGAATTTGTCCATGTTTTCCGGTTCGATTCCGGCTCTGGTGACTCCTTTTCGCGATGGAGTGTTCGGCTAGAAGGCCTTCCGGCGACTCGTCGACTGGCAGATCGAGAACGGGTCCTCCGCGCTCGTGCCCTGCGGGACGACCGGCGAGGCCTCGACGCTGTCGAATGCAGAGCACCACCGCGTGATCGAGGTCTGCGTCGAGCAGGCGGCGGGCCGCGTGCCCGTGATCGCGGGTTGCGGCAGCAACGACACGATGAACGCGCACATGCACATGACCTTCTCCAAGAAGTGCGGCGCCGCCGCCGCGCTGTGCGTCGCGCCCTATTACAACCGGCCGAGCCAGGCCGGGCTGATCGCGCATTTCAGCTATCTGGCCGAGCACAACGACCTGCCGATCATTCTCTACAACGTGCCCGGCCGGACGGTGACCGACATCCTGCCCGAAACGGTGTGCGAACTGGCCAGACGCTTTCCCGACCGGATCGTGGGCATCAAGGACGCGAGCGGCGACCTCAGCCGCGTGACCGATCACCGCATGGGCATCGGCAAGCATTTCTGCCAGCTTTCGGGCGACGACGAACTCGCGCTGCCCGCCAACGCAGCCGGCGCGGTGGGATGCATTTCGGTGACCGCCAACGTCGCGCCCCGGCTCTGCGCCGATTTCCAGGCAGCCTGCGCCGTCAACGATATCGAGACGGCGCGCGACCTCAACGACCGGCTCTATCCCTTGCATTACGCGATGTTCGAGGATGCGTCGCCCGGCCCGGTCAAGTACGCGCTGTCGCGGCTGTTCGCCGACATTGGTCCGGACATGCGCCTGCCGCTGGTCGGGATCAGCGATGCCGCGAAGAAGGATGTGGACGCGGCGCTGGAGCACGCGGGGCTGGTTTGATCCAAGACCCATTGATCGCGCCATCGATCCACGGGTCCTTACCCCGGGCCGGATCCCGCCCGGGCCGTTCAGCGCGGGCGGCGTAGCGGCTCCATCGGCGCAAGTACAAATCTTGCAAATGCATGGCGCCACGGGACGATGAAGTAGGCAACCACGATTCCGATGCATTCGCCGAACAGCGCTTCGATGTCCGCGGTCCATCGCCCGGCCAACCAGGCGCGCAGCGCGATCAACACCAGCCAGATCGTCTTCCAGGCGATCTCAAACAGCATCAGCGGCAGCATCGCAAGCGGATAGCGCACGCCAAGCAGGCTCAGCATCGCGAGGGCGGCCAGCATCGACTTGGCGAGGCCGCGCACCGCCGGCCAGTCCGCCGATTCGAACAGCAACTGCGACCAGACGAAACTGCCCATGACGAGCGCCATCAGCAGGAACAGGATGCGCATGGCGTTGATGCGCCACAGGGCGACGGACGGCAGCGGTTCCACAGGAAGGTTCAGCATGGAGTTTCAGTCCTTGCCTGAATGAGGTCAGGCAGTATTACTGTAATAATACACTAAATCTGTCAAGGCGTGTAGCAAGGGCTTTGCGTTCGCTGGCAAGAACCCCTACATCGCGCCCGTCATGGCCCGTCCCACCCCCCAGACCTTCGACAAGAAGAAGATCGTCGCGGAAAATCGCCGCGCACGGTACGACTATCATATCGATGACAAGTTCGAGGCGGGCATCGCGCTGACCGGCACCGAAGTGAAGTCCTTGCGCTTCGGTGAAGGCTCGATCGCGGAATCCTACGCCGAAGTGAAGGACGGCCAGGTCTGGCTGATCAACTCGAACGTGCCCGAATTCAGCCACGGCAACCGCTTCAACCACGAGCCCAAGCGGCCGAGGAAGCTGCTGCTGCACGAACGCGAGATCGACAAGCTGACCGGCGCGGTCGAGCGCAAGGGCATGACGCTGGTGCCGCTGTCGATCTACTTCAACTCGCGCGGGCGGGCGAAGGTCGAACTCGCGCTCGCCAAGGGCAAGAACGCCGCCGACAAGCGCCACACGATCAAGGAACGCGACTGGCAGCGCGACAAGGCGCGCCTGATGCGCGAGCACGGCTAGCGCGGCTTCATCCCGCGGAAAGGCGCCGTGCGCTAGTCTGCGCGGCAGAATCACTTGATTGGTGCAAGGGACGTGGCCATCTCGGCCGCGGAGATCATGGTCGAACGCTTTGCCAGCTGGGCCGCGCGCAACATGCCGACGCGGGAAGGGCTTCAGGACAACCGGTTCCTGCGGCCCTTCGCGCATCGCGTGCTGCGCTCGGACCTGTGGCGCTTCAACCGCCGCTCGGTGCCGCGCGGGGTGGCGCTGGGCATGCTGGTGGGGATCATCGTGCCCTTCGCGCAGATCTTCTTCGCCGCGCTGTTCAGCTTCACGGTGCGCGCCAACGTGCCCGTCGCCGCGTTGACCACCTTCATCACCAACCCGTTCACCACGCCGTTCATCTGGGTCGCGGCCTACCAGGTCGGCCGCTTCATCCTCCACGTCGATGCCGCGACGGTGGTGGCGCCGGTCAACCAGGCGATGGAGCTGACCGAATTCGACAAGGCGCTGCAATGGCTTACCGGCGCGACGCTGGTCACCGCCTTCGGGCTGGTGGTCATCGCCATCGTCTCGGCGGCGGCCAGCTACCTGGTCACCGCGTGGGCCTGGCGCTGGCGCGTTGCGCGCAAGCGGAAAACGCGTCTCGACAGCGCGCGGGCAAGGGGCCATGTGACAGCCGCAAATGGCTGACACTTCGCCCGACAAGGATTCCCCGACCCCCAAGAGCTGGTGGCACCGGTTCGTGCCGACGCGCGAGCAGATCGAGAAGAACCGCTGGGTGCGGCCCTTCGCGCACAACGTGCTGCGCCCCGAGCTGTGGCGCTTCACGCGCCGCTCGGTGCCGCGCGGTGTGGCGCTGGGGTTGTTCATCGGAACGATCATCCCGATGGCGCACTTCCTCGTCGCGGCGGCGCTGGCGATGTTCGTGCGCGCCAACGTGCCGGTGGCGCTGGCGGCGACCTTCATCGGCAACCCGCTGACCGTCGCCGGGATCTGGTGGCTGGCCTACCGCATCGGCGAGGCGCTGCTCCATGCCGACGCGATGACGCAGGTCGCGCCAGTCGCTACCGCCATGCAGCAGACCCAGGCCGACCAGCTGCTCACCCGCCTGACGGGGGCGGGCGAGGATACCGCGGTGGGCCTGTTCGTGATCGCCACGGTGCTGGCATCGTGCGGTTATCTGCTCGCGTCATTTGTCTGGCGCTGGCGCGTCGCGCGCGTTCGCCGACGGCGGATCGCGGCACGGCGCGGCTCGCCCGGGGTCTGGGGCGCATGAGCCTGAAGTCCGACAGCGCGGGCGAGATGGCCCTGCCCGCGCGCGACTCGGCGCTTGTGATGCTCGCTCTGGTAGGGAGCGCGGTGCTGCTCTGGCTGTTCTCGGGCAGCCTGCTCCTCGCCAGCGCCTTCTTCGCCGCGACGGTCGCGCTCGGCGTGATCGCGCTGGTGCTGGCGCGCCGCCCGGTCGCCGCGCCGGTGCAGGAATTCGCTTCGCCCGACTGGTCGGTCACCCACGCCGCGATCGAACGCGAAGACATGGCGGTGGCGATCACCGACCGCGCCGGGCGGCTCGCTTGCGCCAACAGCCGCTTCGGCGACTGGTTCGGGATCGCGGCCGCGCCGCCGCGCCTGCCGCTGGATACCGCTTCGGTCGAAGCGCTCGACGAAACCGCGCGCCGCGCGTGGCGCGACGGCAGCGCCCGCGCGGAGGCGCTCGAATCGGCGCAGGGCCGCTGGACCGCGGCGGTCGAGCGGGCAGGGCGCGGCGAGGACTACCTCGTCTGGCGCTTCACGCCGCTGGTCAGTGGCGACCTTGTGGGCGACATGGTCTCGCACATCGGCGGCAAGCTCGGCCGGGCACTGGCGCGCGAGGGCATCCAGGCCGCGGTGGTCGCGCCCGAGGGCAACGTGCTTGCCGCCAATCCCGCCTTCGCGCTGCGCGCCGCGGGCGAGGAGTCCGCGCCGGTCGCGGGCAGCGATTTCGTCGCATTCCTGCGCTCGGACGAGCAGGAGCGCATCTTCTACGCGCGCGAGGGGAAGAAGGGTGTGCCGATCCGGCTCGTCCACCTGCCCGTCGCCGATCCCGACGGCCCCGACGATCCCGATCCCGCGCAAACCCCTTCG
>JAJXVK010000159.1 GCA_021782155.1 Pseudomonadota bacterium | reverse complement strand
GGGAACTTACGCCTTGCAGGCGGTTCCCGTTTTCCTGAGGTTACACGCTATCAGCCGAGTCTGGGGCTGAAGCCCTTCCCGGCTAAAGCCGGGGGTTTGAAACCGAAGCCGGGACAATCAATCCACTGGATCTGGACGCGCTCGGTCGAAACCGGCGGCAGCGTGACCAGCAAGGCAACGCGTCGCTCCGGGGCGCATGACAGCACCATCACCGCCGAGCCGCTGTCGAGCAGGCGGCGTTCGACGATCCGGGCCATCCGGCTCCCTTGCACATGCGAATCGCGGTCATCCCCAGCTGTCCTACATCGCCGCGTTCTGGCAAGACGATCCGGTGTCCGCGCTTGGCCCCTCCCCGTTTTGCGCCGAATTTCCGGCCGGACTGGCCGGGACGCCAAAGGACCGATAGGACACCGTCACTTCCGTCAACTTCTGTTGGATAGCGCAAGGCAACATGAACAGGCTCACCCATCTCGACGAGGCCGGCAAGGCGCGGATGGTCGATGTCGGCGGCAAGGCCGAAACGCACCGCGTGGCGATCGCCGCGGGCCGGATCGCGATGTCGGCCGAAGCGCTCGCCGCGATCCGCGAGGGTACTGCCGCCAAGGGCGACGTGCTCGCCGCTGCGCGCATCGCGGGAATCATGGCGGCCAAGAAGACCGGCGAGCTGATCCCGTTGTGCCACCCGCTGTCGCTCGAGGCGGTGAACGTCGATTTCACGCTCACAGATGAAGGCGTGGAGGTAACAGCCCGCGTTTCGCTGACCGGGCGGACCGGTGTGGAAATGGAAGCGATGACAGCTGCTTGCGTTGCCCTTCTGACAATCTACGACATGGGCAAGGCAATCGACAAGGGCATGACGATCGAGGCTGTGCGGCTGATCGAGAAGCGCGGCGGCAAGAGTGGGACCTGGACACGGTGAAGCAGGCCCCGCTCCCCCTCGTCGAGGCGCAGGCCCGGTTGCTCGACCTCGCGCCCGCCCTCCGGCTCGAACACCGCGCGGCGGAGGAATGCGCCGGGTTCTACCTCGCCGAGCCGCTGCTGGCGAAGCGCGACCAGCCCGCGCGACCCGTCTCGGCGATGGACGGCTACGCCTGCCGCGCCGCCGACCTGCCGGGCCCGTGCCGCGTGATCGGCGAGAGCGCCGCAGGACATCCCTGGCAGCGGGCGCTTGGCGCGGGCGAGGCGGTGCGCATCTCGACCGGCGCGGTGGTGCCCGAGGGAGCCGACGCGGTCGTCCTCCAGGAGGACTGCGCGCGCGAAGGCGAGCAGGTGCGCGTGACCGGCGAACCACCCTCGCCTCCGCACCGCCACATTCGCCCCGCCGCGATGGACTTCGCCAGAACGCACGGGATCCTGCCCGCCGGCACCCGCCTCGGCCCGACGCAGATCGCCCTCGCCATCGCCGGAGGGCATCACCTGCTGCCGGTCCGCGCCAAGCCGCGCGTGGCGGTGATCGATTCGGGCGACGAGCTGGTCGCACCGGGATGCGAATGCGCGCCGCACCAGCTTCCGGCGAGCAACGGCCCGATGCTCGCGGCGATGGTTTCGGCTTATCCCAGCGAGGTCACCCGCATCGGCCCGGTGCCCGATTCGATCGAAGCGATCATCGCCGCGCTCGATACCCAGCCCGCCGCCGACATCGTCGTGACGAGCGGCGGCGCATCGGTGGGCGAGCACGACCTGATCCGCCCGGCGCTGGCCGAAATCGGAGCCGAACTGACCTTCTGGCGCGTCGCGATCAAGCCGGGCAAGCCGCTGCTCGTGGCCCGGCGCGGCGAGCAGTTGATCCTCGGCCTGCCCGGCAATCCCGCCTCGGCCTTCGTGACCGGCTGGCTCTTCCTGCTGCCGCTGCTGCGGAAGGCACTGGGCAGCGCGGAACCGCTGCCGCGCAGCCTGCCTGTTCCGCTCGGTGCGCCAATGGCGAAGGGCGGCGGCCGGATGGAATTCATCCGGGCGCGCTGGGACGGGACCAGCGTGGTGCCCGAAGCGCTGCAGGATTCGGGAGCGCTCTCCCCCCTCGCCCATGCCAATGCCCTGATCGTGCGCGAGGCCGGCGCGCCGCCGCGCGAGGCGGGAACAGATGTTCCGGTGATGCCCTTGGCGCTACTTGACTATTAGCGAATCGTTTCGTATTCGTTCCGCATTCGTTCACCACATGGAGTGGCGCGAGATGCTGACCCGCAAGCAGCACGAACTGCTGACGTTCATACAGGCAAGGCTCGAGGAATCGGGCATTTCCCCCTCGTTCGAGGAAATGAAGGAGGCGCTGGACCTCAAGTCGAAGTCCGGCGTTCACCGCCTGATCTCGGCGCTGGAGGAACGCGGGTTCATCCGCCGCCTGCCCAACCGCGCCCGCGCGCTCGAAGTGCTCAGGCAACCCGACGCGGTGGCGGCCAGGGCCAAGGCGCCGGCGCCTGTGAACAGCAATGCGTCGGGTGGCGTGGTCCGCCCGCCTCAGGCCACGCGGCCCGCGCCCGCCAACGACGTGATCGAGATCCCGCTTCACGGCCGCATCGCCGCGGGGGTGCCGATCGAAGCGCTCGAAGGCAGCGCCATGCTCCCCGTCCCCGCCGCGCTGCTCGGTTCGGGCGAACACTACGCGCTCGAGGTTTCAGGCGACTCGATGGTCGAAGCGGGCATCCTCGACGGCGACTACGCGCTGGTCCGCCGCACCGAGACCGCGCGCGACGGCGAGATCGTGGTGGCGCTGGTGCGCGGCGAGGAAGCGACGCTCAAGTACCTGCGCCGCGAGAACGGCATGATCCGGCTCGATCCGGCCAACGCCGCCTACGAACCGCAGATCTACCGCGCCGACGAAGTGCAGGTGCAGGGCAAGCTTGCGGGGCTGCTGCGCCGCTATCACTGAGGCACGGGCGGCGCATCGGGCGCGGCGCCGTTTTCGACCGATTTGCGGGATGCCGCCTCACTGGCCACCGCTCCGGTTGCGCCCGGGTTCGCGGACGGGTGGCGCGGCGGCGGCTTGCCCAGCCGCTCCCATCCATGCCGCCCTTGCCGTTCGGCGACGCTGGTGACTTTTGGCGGCGCGAGGTTGATCGCCAAGCCGCCGGTCCGCGCCAGCATGTCGCGATCGGCCTTGATCCAGCGCGGGCGGCAGGCTTGCGGCAACCAGCGGTCGGCAACGACGATGTCGGCACGTTCGCAGGCCGCGGCGAGTTCAAGTGTATCGACCCGGTCCTGCCCGCGCGTCATCAACAGCCGCCAGGTCCGGCCGCCGCGACGAAGGGCCAGGCTGCAGAAGTCCGGGCTGCACCGCGCGCCCGGCCATCGTTCGAGCGACACGAGCTCACCCTCGACCCCGGCCATTTCGCGCAGGTTGTCGCGGGTATAGTCGCTGCGCCCTTCTCGCAGGACCAACAGCGTGTCGCCGGCGGCCGGAATAGCGACATTGCGCCCGTCGCCCGTCACCAGCAGGTCCGGAGGAGCCGTCAGCGCGAGTGTGGCCGCGCCGATCGCGACCGGCACGAGACCCAGCATCCTCACCCGCCCGCTCCACAGCCCCAGCCACAACCCGCCAGCCGCGAACAACAGGAACGCGCCCCTGCCCATCGTCGGCAGCAGCGACACCGCACCCGGCTGGCGGGCGACGAGGTGGGCGATTCCCAGCAGCAGATCGAGCGACTTGCCCGTCAGCCACCATGCCGGCGCTCCGGCGTGTGCGAGATCGAGAAACAGTGCCAGCGCGATCAGCGGCATCGACACGAATGTCGTCAGCGGGATCGCGACCACGTTGGCGAGTGCGCCGTAGAACCCGGCGCGGTGGAAGTGAAATAGCCCGATCGGCATCAGCGACAGCTCGATGACCACGCCGGTCAACAGCAGCATCGCCGTCTCGCGCGCCACGCGGCGCAACCATCGCTCGTCCCGCCGCGCCAGGAATGCCTTGACGGGCGCCGAGGAATGGAGCGCGACGATCGCGATCACCGCGGCGAAGCTCAACTGGAAGCTCGGTCCCGCTACCGCTTCGGGCCAGAACAGCATGACGAACACCGCCGCCGCCGCGACGAGCCGCATCGACAGCGGATCGCGGCCCATGGCCAGTGCGCCGAGCACCAGCACCGCGCCGATGCACGAACGCACCGTGGGAACCTCGGCGCCGGTCAACAGGGTATAGAAGATCCCCGCCAGCGCCGCGCCGCCCGCCGCCGCCAGCGGCAGGCGGACGCGCAGCGCGAGCCATGGAGACAACGCCAGCAGCCGGATCAGGACCAAGTAGGCCGCCGCGATCACCGCGCTGACATGGAGCCCGCTGATCGACAGCAAGTGGGTGAGCCCCGCGTCGCGCATCGCTTCCTGATCGGCATTTGGGATACCGCCCCGGTCGCCCGAGGCAAAGGTCGCCGCGAGCCCCCCCGCCGCACCGGGCAATCGCGCGCGAACATGCGTGGCGAGGGAATGCTGCCACGCGCGCCACACGTTTCCTCCTCGCGACGGGACAAGCACCTGTGCCTTGCCCAGCACGCTCCCCGTAGCCGCCAGCCCGCGGAACCACGCGCTCGCCGCGAAATCGTATCCCCCTGGCAGCATCGGCGGCGCTGGAGGCATCAGGCGGGCTCGCAGCCGCACGGTGGCGCCTTCGGCCAGCCCCGGATCGTCATGCTCCATCGGCAGGTTCACGCGCAGGCGCACGGCGTGCGCAACGCCTTCAACGCGCGCGTCCAGCACCAGCCGGACGCGGTCTTGCGCGGGCTGGACCTCGCGGTCGGCGATCCGTCCCGTGACCGACGCGATCATCGGCCGTTCGAGCGGCGCGGCGCCGACGAGCGCGGACTTGGTCCACACCACCACGCAGCCGGCCGCGACCATCAGCGCCAGTCCCAGTACGGCCGCGACGGCATGGGGAAAGCGATTGTCGCGCGGTATCGCCAGCATGGCCAGCACCAGCGCGCCGCCGGTCGCCAGCAGCGCCGCCCACTGCCAGGGCCCGGGCAGCGCAAACCACGCCGCGATCCCGCCGGCAAAGGCCACGGCGAGCCAGGGCCCACGCTCGAACGGCCGCTCGGCAAGAAACTTTTCCGCAGTGCAGCAAACGCTGGACAAGCGCGGAATTCTGTCCCAATGCCGCCGCGTTGGGGCAATGCCGTCATAGCGCGTGGCGGCTGAATTCCCTGACGCCATGAGCCAGAGAGGAAAGGATCGCGCGGCCGATGGCAAGCGCTAACGGAACCGTTTCAGCTGCATCCCGCGAAGGCCGGGTGGTGACGCGCTTTGCGCCCTCGCCTACCGGGTTCCTGCACATCGGCGGCGCGCGCACCGCGCTGTTCAACTGGCTCTATGCCCGCCACCACGGCGGCACCTACCTGCTGCGCATCGAGGACACCGACCGCGCCCGGTCAACCGACCCGGCGATCGAGGCGATCTTCGACGGCCTCGAATGGCTCGGCCTCGGCGGCGACGAGGACACGGTGTTCCAGTTCGCCCGGTCCGACCGCCACGCCGAAGTGGCAAACGAACTCCTCGATGCCGGCCAGGCCTATCGCTGCTACCTTACGCCCGCGGAACTGACCGCGCGCCGCGAAAAAGCGCAGGCAGAGCGCAAGCCCTTCCGCATCGAGAGCGAATGGCGCGACGCCGATCCCTCATGCTGGCCCGAAGGCGCGCCCTACGTGGTGCGGATCAAGGCCCCGCGCGAAGGCGAGACGGTGATCGAGGACCGCGTCCAGGGCCGCGTCAGCGTGTCCAATGCCGAGATCGACGACTTCGTCCTGCTCCGCTCGGACGGCACGCCGACCTACATGCTGGCGGTGGTGGTCGACGACCGCGACATGGGCGTGACCCACGTGATCCGCGGCGACGATCACCTGAACAACGCGTTCCGCCAGCTCGTCATCCTGCGCGCGATGGATGCGATCGCCAAGAACGCCGGCGAACCCGGCTGGCCCGACCCGGTCTATGCCCACGTGCCGCTGATCCACGGTGCGGACGGCGCCAAGCTGTCGAAGCGCCACGGCGCGCTGGGCGTCGACGCCTACCGCGACGATATGGGCATCCTGCCCGAGGCGCTGTTCAACTACCTGCTACGGCTCGGCTGGGGCCACGGCGACGAAGAGATCATCGCACGCGAACAAGCGGTCGAGTGGTTCGACATCGGCCACGTCGGCAAGAGCCCTTCGCGTTTCGATCTCAAGAAGTTGCAGAACCTCAACGGCCATTACATCCGCGAGGCGGACGACGCGCGGCTAGCGAAGTTGGTCGCGCCGCGACTTGCCGCACTGACGGCGGGTTTCGTCCCTGCCCGCGACCTTGCGCTGCTCGAGGCCGCGATGCCGGTGCTCAAGGTTCGCGCCGCCGACCTGAACGAACTCGCTGCCGGCGCGACCTTCCTTTTCGCGCAACGTCCGCTGACGCTTGCCGAAAAGGCTCAGGGCCTGCTGACCGATGACGCAAAGGCCCTGCTTTCCGCGGTTTCGGAGCGGTTGGCCGCGCAAAATGACTGGACATTGGACGGGCTCGAAGCCACTCTCAAGGCGATGGCCGAAGAGCGTGGGCTCGGCCTGGGCAAGCTCGCGCAGCCACTGCGCGCGGCGCTGACCGGGCAGACGACTTCACCCGGCATTTTCGACGTGCTGTTCCTTCTCGGCACCGACGAGTCACTGGCGCGTATTCGCGACCAGGCGGCCTGAGCGGAGCCGAGGGAACGGCATTGGGGCAGGACATGACAGCAGGAGGCTCGAACATGGGCGACAAGACGGCAACCCTCAGCGCAGGCGGCAAGGACTACGAGATGCCCGTGGTCAGCGGCACCATCGGCCCCGACGTGGTCGATATCCGCAAGCTCTACGGCCAGTCGCACATGTTCACCTACGATCCCGGCTTCACCTCGACGGCGAGCTGCGAGAGCGGGCTGACCTACATCGACGGCGAGGAAGGCGTCCTCCTCCACCGCGGCTACCCGATCGGCCAGCTGGCCGAGCATTCGAGCTTCACCGAAGTCGCCTACCTGCTGCTCAATGGCGAACTGCCGTCCAGGGACGAGCTCGACACCTTCAACTATACGATCACCCGCCACACCATGCTGCATGAGCAGCTGATGCAGTTCTACCGCGGTTTCCGCCGCGACGCGCACCCGATGGCGGTGATGTGCGGCGTGGTCGGCGCGCTGTCGGCCTTCTACCACGACAGCACCGACATTGCCGATCCGATGCAGCGCAAGATCGCCAGCCATCGCCTGATCGCCAAGATGCCGACGATCGCGGCGGCCGCCTACAAGTACTCCGTCGGGCAACCGATCATGTACCCGGACAACAAGTTGTCCTACACCGCGAACTTCCTGCGCATGACCTTCGGCGTTCCGGCCGAGCCCTATGAGGTGCACCCGGCGGTCGAACGCGCGATGGACCGCATCTTCATCCTCCACGCCGACCACGAGCAGAACGCCTCGACCTCGACCGTGCGCCTTGCCGGCTCGTCGGGAGCGAACCCGTTCGCGTGCATCGCGGCGGGCATTGCCTGTCTGTGGGGCCCCGCGCACGGCGGCGCCAACGAAGCGGCGCTCAACATGCTCCACGAGATC
>JAJXVK010000158.1 GCA_021782155.1 Pseudomonadota bacterium | reverse complement strand
TTGGCTCGTCCCACCGTCTGGCTTGCCGCGACCGTGCGGCCATCCGGTCATGCGCGAAACATAGTCAACAAAAGGTTAAATCAAGGGTCGATCCATTTGCGCGCGGATTCGCGGCGGTGCGGACAGCCGGGCCAGCAGCATGGTCGCCGTTTGCCCTCGCCGACCTCGACCGCCAGGCGGCCGAGACGCTTGGCGCGTGTCGCCGTCGTCTTCGGCGACGTCATCCAGCAAATCCATTCGTTGCGGCCGAGGGGAGTGAGGCTGTCCCAGCGAACAATAAGTGCGGGATCCGCCTTGAGCACCGCCCGCAGATCCGCCGGCACAGCGTGACGGAAGTCGAGGGATGCAGCCGCGGTCATGCCGTGCCTCCTCGTTCAGGCGGCCAGCCGAATGTCCTCGCGGCTGAGAATCTCAACCAGCGCGCCGGTCAGCTCCTCCTGCATTTCCTCGCTATGCGTCGGACCGGGCGTAAAGCGCAGGCGCTCGGTGCCGCGCGGCACGGTGGGGAAGTTGATCGGCTGCACGTAGACGCCGTATTCGGCGAGCAGGATGTCGCTGATCTTCTTCGCGCGCACCGGATCGCCGACCATCAGCGGCACGATGTGCGTGGTGGAGTTCATCACCGGAAGTCCCGCGTCGCTGAACTTGTGCTTGAGCATCGCCGCCGCCGCCTGCTGCCCGTCACGTTCGACGCTCGAGGCCTTGAGGTGCCGCACCGACGCGAGCACGCCTGCGGCGAGGACCGGGGAGAGCGATGTGGTGAAGATGAAGCCCGGCGCGTAGGAGCGGATCACGTCGATGATGCGCTTGTCCGCCGCGATGTAGCCGCCCATCACGCCGAACGCCTTGCCCAGCGTGCCTTCGATGATGTCGATGCGGTGCGCGGCCTCGTCGCGCTCGGTCACGCCGCCGCCGCGCGCGCCGTACATGCCGACCGCGTGGACCTCGTCGATGTAGGTCAGCGCGTTGTACTTTTCGGCAAGGTCGCAGATCGCGTGGATCGGGGCGATGTCGCCGTCCATCGAATAGACGCTTTCGAAGGCGATCAGCTTGGGCAGCGCCGGATCGGTTTCGGCGAGAAGCTCCTCGAGATGCTCGACGTCGTTGTGGCGGAACACCTTCTTGGGCGCGCCGGAGTTGCGAATGCCCGCGATCATGCTGGCGTGGTTGAGTTCGTCGGAGAAGATCACGCAGCCGGGCAGGATCTTGGCGAGCGTGGAAAGCGTCGCGTCGTTCGAGACGTAGCCGCTGGTGAACAGCAGCGCGCCTTCCTTGCCGTGAAGGTCGGCCAGTTCCTGTTCGAGCTCGATGTGGTAGTGCGTGTTGCCGCCGATGTTGCGCGTTCCGCCCGAGCCCGCGCCGACATCGTGTAGCGCCTCTTCCATCGCTTCGATGACCTTGGGGTGCTGGCCCATGCCGAGATAGTCGTTCGAGCACCACACGGTGATCGGCTTCGGCCCGTTGTGCCCGGCGAAGCAGCGCGCGTTGGGGTAGGCGCCCTTGTTGCGCAGGATGTCGATGAAGACGCGATAGCGCCCTTCGGAATGCAGACGGTCGATAGCCTGATCGAAAACCTGATCGTAATTCAACGCCGTTTTCCTCCTGGCGATGGTCCGGCCCCCCGATCGGACTCATGCGGCGATTTGCGGGTCTCTTAGTTGCAACCGGGTAAAAATGCCAGCGCCGTTTGACGCGCTTCGTCCCGCGGCGCGCGTGGTTCGGCAACAGGCGCATCGAGGGTCCGCGGGGTCAGTCGTCCGTGACCTCCTGCAAGGCCTGTTCGGCCGTTTCTCCGAACAGTCTGCGGACTTGCTTCGATCGCAGCCAGTTCGAATCGTGCCCCGGGACCACGACCAGCTCCGGCGTGCCGCGGGCGAGCGCGGCCACCGCCGAGAGCCAGGCGCGATGCTGGAGGCGGCTCGACGGCTTGCGGATGTCGGTGTCGTAGTGCGAGCGAAGGCGCAGCCAGTCGAGGTTGCGGCGCATGGGCACGACTTCGCCGGCGAACAGCATCTCCGTGCCGTTCGCATACTGCACGAAATACATCTGCGAGCCCGCGGAATAGCCCGGGGCGTTGATCTGGACGATCCCAGGAGCGATCGCGCGCGGGGCACCGGGCTGCGGTGGCAGCCTGAGATCTCCGAGTTCGTTGGGCCATGGCAGCAAGGAGGCACCGGGAGAGTGCGGAGACTGGTTGAAGCCGAGTTCCGCCTTCGGAGCGAGCCTGGCGAAGTCGGGGTGGCCGAGAAACCCGTCCATGGCGCCCGGTTGCTCACTGGTGAAGACGATGTGCGCCGCAGCCAGCATGTCACCGTGCGCCCTTGCGGCGTTCGGAGGGCTGAACCTATTGAAGCCGGCGGCCTTGACGTCACGGGAATTCACCCCGCTGTCGATAACCGTGTCGCCCGACGGTGAATGCAGCCGGAACACGATCGCCGAGACCGGCTGCCGCTTCAGTCCCCCGCCGGCGACGAGCAGCGTGCCGGGCTCGAGCCGGGTTGCGACAATCTCGTAGGTCACGCTTGTCGGCTTCGCGCCGGGCAGGGCGTTTGCCAGGGTCCTGAGGCTGGCGATGGCGAGTTGCCGCGACTGGCCCGCGGCGCTTGACGGGCCGTTGTCGATCAGCAGCCAGTAATAGGGCAATGCTGTCGCAAGTCCGGCAAGGATCGTGATCCATGTCCTACGACGCACGCACTCATCCCTTCGCTAGATTGGGTCAGAACACTTCCACCCGGTCCAGCCCATACCGCGCGAGTCCGGGCCGCAACGCATCGACGTCATCGCCTCCCCGCGTGAACAGCGCAAGGTCGGCATCGCGGCGCTGCCATGGTTGCCCGGCGGTGAGGAACGCGATCCGCCGTGCGATGCCTTGCGCGCCATCGACGAAGCGCACGTCCGGCCCGAACGCGAGCGCCAGTTCCTCCATGAGCAGCGGGAAGTGCGTGCAGGCCAGCACCACCGTGTCGATCCGTTCGCCGCCGGGCTGGCGGCGCAACCCGGCGACCGCCTCGGCGCAGGCCCCGGGGTCGACCGGTTCGCCGCGCAGCTTGGCTTCGGCGGCCGTGACGAGACCGGGCGCGGCGTGGCGCAACAGCAGCTTGTCCGATGCGAACTCTGCCTCGAGCCGGTCGACATAGCCCTGGCGGATCGTGGCTTCGGTGCCCAGCAGGCCGATCACGCCGGTTTGCGTCATCGCGGCCGCGGGCTTGATCGCGGGAACCGTGCCGACGATCGGCACCTCAAGCACGTCGCGCACGATGCCGAGCGCTATGGTGGAGGCGGTGTTGCAGGCGATGCAGACGAGGCGTGGGCGCAGGCGCTCTGTCATGCGGCCGAGCAGCCCCGCGACGCGCGCGGCGATCTCCGCCTCGGTCTTGGTGCCATAGGGCAGCCCGGCGTTGTCGGCGGCATAGATCACCGGCGCCTGCGGCAGGAGCTTGCGCACTTCGGCCAGCACCGACAGCCCGCCAATCCCCGAATCGAACAGGAGGACCGGGGAAACCGGGTCCATGGCGATGGCGGCCGCAGAGTTCAATTCTTCCGTCCGATCAGCGCGCCTGCGGCGGCGACGTTCCCGCTGGCGTCATCATTGATCACGAAAACGCCACCCGCTTCCGCGGCTTGCGGTCCATAGAAAAGTCCGCTTGCCGTGCCGCTGAAACCGTTGCCTGCGATCGTGCTGGTGAATCCCGCCCGCGTGCTGTCGATCGTCCCCGTCGTGGGCGCGTCGCCCGGTGTCGTCCGCACCCCGTAGCTGAAGTAGAAATCGGCGAAGCTCTGGTCGCCGTTGGCGCTTGTCGCGCCGGTCGTCCAGTGACCGAGGGCTGCATAGGTCAGCGTGATTCCGGCCGGCGCGACGGTGAGGCGGTCGATGATGGTATCGCCGTTGGCGCCGGTCGTCTTGTCATACTGGCCCGGGCTGCCCGCAACGAGATCGGCCGGGCCGAAATCCTGCTGGATCGGTTTGGTCGATCCGCTGACGGCGACACCGCGGACCGAATAGGTCTGCGTCGCGGTGTCGTAGCTGAATTCAGGGGTCGGCGTGGACGTCGAGCAGGTTCGGGTCGATGCACCGCCGATCCTGTCGTAGTTGAGCCTGGCCGCGCTGACGGCGAAAGCCTCGCTGGTGGCGGCGAGCGTGGTGTAGACGGGTGGCGGCGGCGTGGATGCGACCGGTCCGCCGCTTCCGCCGCCATCGCAGGCGGAGAGCAAGGCGACGATGCCCGCCAGCACAGGAACGGACACACAGGTTTGAAATCTGGCCAATTTCAATTCCCCGGCTGCAATTCGGCTGGATGGGATGATCGCCCGTTCGCGCCATCCCGATCGAACGTTCCTCCGGAACGCACAAGAACGCCGGATACCCGCAACATCGGGGCAGGGCGTAGCGAAGCCTCGGCGGCACGGCAATAGCGTCCGGAGCCGATGCGGATTTGCCCGCGAAGAACGGGCGCAATGATCCGCTTTCGACCAAGATCGACGACAAATGCGAAAGTCGGGCTTGGCCGCCGCCGCCTATGGCGGATATGGAGCAGGTGTGTCCATCGCGCTGCCATTGCTCGCTGCCTACCTGCTGGGCTCGATTCCCTTCGGCCTGATCCTCACGCGATTGACCGGGGCGGGGGACCTGCGCGCGATCGGATCGGGCAGTATTGGCGCAACCAACGTGCTGCGCACGGGACGCAAGGATCTCGCGCTCGCGACAGTGCTGCTCGACGCGGGCAAGGGCATTGCGGCGGTGCTGATCATCGCTCGCTGGTGGCCCGATCTGGCTGGACTTTCCGCAGTCGGCGCGGTCATCGGGCACTGCTTCCCGGTGTGGTTGCGCTTCAAGGGTGGCAAGGGCTTCGCGACGGCGGCGGGCGTGTGCCTGGTGCTGTCGTGGCAAGTGATGTTGATCGCAGCGGTCGTGTGGGCGGGGGTTCTGGCATTGAGCCGGATTTCGTCGGTCTCTTCGATGGCAGCGGTCGTCACCGCGCCGGTCGCGGCCGGGCTGTTGGGCTTGTCCGGCCTAGTTCCGACATTTGTTGCGATCATGCTGATCGTGCTCGTCCAGCACCGCGCCAACATCGCCCGCCTGCGCGCCGGGACCGAGCCGAAAGTCGGCGGCAAGAAGGCGTGAGCGGTCCTTCGCAGGCCGAGGCGTTCGCGCGCATCCGCCTGCTGCGCTCGCCCAATATCGGGCCGGTCAGCTACCGCCAGTTGCTGCGCCGCTTCGGCACCGCCGCGGCCGCGATCGAGGCGTTGCCCGATCTCGCGGCGCGGGGCGGAGCGAAGTACGCCGCCGCGCCGGCGGAAAGAATCGAGCGCGAAGTGGAATCGACGAAGCGCGCGGGCGCACGCTACCTGTTCCACGACATGGAGGCCTACCCGCGCTTGCTCGCCGAAAGCGACGGCGCCCCGCCGATCCTGACGTGGCGCGGCGACATCGCGCTCGCGGCCCGGACCTCGGTGGCGATCGTCGGCGCGCGCAACGCCTCGGCCGCGGCGGTCAAGCTGGCGCGCATGTTCGGCGCGGCGCTGGGCGAAGCGGGACTGGCGGTGGTGTCGGGGCTTGCCCGCGGGATCGACGGCGCGGCGCACGAAGGCAGCCTTGCCTCAGGCACCGTCGGCGTAATCGCCAGCGGCATCGACCTCGCCTATCCGCCCGAACACGCCGAACTGCAGGAGCGCATCGCGGCAGACGGCCTGCTGCTCGCGGAGGAGCCACCCGGCACCGAACCGCTCGCGCGCCACTTCCCGCGCCGCAATCGCATCATCGCCGGGCTTGCGGCGGGCACGGTGGTTGTCGAGGCGGCGCCCAAATCGGGTTCGCTGATCACCGCGCGGCTTGCCGGCGAATTCGGGCGCGAGGTCATGGCGATCCCCGGTTCGCCGCTCGATTCGCGCTCGCACGGGTGCAACCAGCTGATCCGCGACGGCGCGGTACTGGTGCAGCGGCCCGAGGACGTGATCGAACAGGTCGCGGGCTTCAACGGCACGCCGCGTCAGCGCCTGTGCGAAACCGGTGCGCTCGACTTCGTGCCGCGCGAGGCCGAACCCGAACTCGATCCGGGCGACATCGCCGGGTTGCTCAGCCTGGCCCCTGTGGCGGTCGACGAACTGGTGCGCCAGTCGGGTGCGAGCGCAGGGCAGGTGCAGGGCGCGCTGCTCGATCTGGAGATCGCCGGGCGCCTGATTCGCCACGCCGGCGGGCGTGTGAGCCTCTCGGCCTAGTCGGGCGCAACGAGGCGGCAGGCAGGGTCCTTGCTCAACGGCAGGCAGAAGCCGGTCGAGCCGAGGTAGTTTTCCCCCCATTCGACGTCTTCGGGCGAGGGGACATAGCGCCAGGCGACCTGCTTGACGTGCATGTCGCGCGGGCCAGCGACGGCGAGGATCAGGAACGTCTCGGGCAGGTGTGTCTGCGGGTTGCTGGGGCAGTCGGCGCGCATCTCTGCGGCGGGGCGGCCCGAAACGGTCGTCACGCGCGGCGTGCCCGCCGCGGCACCGCGGCACGATTGCGGCAGGCTGCGGGCCATGTACTGCAGGTAGTCGACCGGTTTGGTGGTGGTGGCGAGGCCGGTGAAGCGCTGGGTGGTGATCATCCGCGTCCACTTTTCCACGGTTTCGTCCTGCGGCACCTGCTCGACGATCGCGCCGCGCGCGTTGCCATCGGAGAAACCGATGACGAAGCCGGGCAGCGCCGGACCCGACAGGTAGCCGTCGCCTGGGTCGGGGCCGGCGCCGGGGGGCGCAGCGCCCGCCAGCATGGTGGCTGTGATTGCGAGAATGGCCTTGCGCATCGCCGCTCCCTAGCGCGGTGCGCCAAGGTGCGATAGGTGGCAACTCGCCCGGATCGGGCAAATGGGGAGAGCGGCGATGGCAAGCCGGGGCGTTCTGTTCGCAAGCCGGGTGTTCCGCTGGGCGGCGATCTATGGCGTGATAGTACTGGCGCCGCTTTATCTGCTGCCGCTGCCCTCGGTCGAACCGCAGAACCGGCTCGGTTTCATCGGCACGGCGCTGGCGTTCCAGTGGGTGTTCTGGCTGATCGGCGGCGATCCGGTGCGCTTTCGCGCGCTGATGCTCCCCGCTGTCGCCGAGAAGCTGGTGTTCTCCGTTCCCGTGATGGTGTTCGTGGCGAAGGGCATGACGCCGAAGCCGGTGGCAGGGTTCGCCGCGATCGACATTGGCCTTGCCGTCGCGTTCTTCGCGGCGTGGCGGCGCATCACGCCCTCTTGACGGTTTTCCCCAAGCTTCGCCACCCTCGCGCGTACACATACGCGTAGGGACCGTTCCAGAACCGCCATGCAACTCGTCATCGTAGAATCTCCGGCCAAGGCCAAGACCATCGAAAAGTACCTTGGCCCCGGCTACAAGGTACTCGCCTCCTATGGCCACGTGCGCGACCTGCCTGTGAAGGACGGCTCGGTCCGCCCGGACGAGGACTTCGCGATGGACTGGGAACTGCACGGCGACAAGCAGTCGCGCGTGAAGGCCATCTCGGACGCGGCCAAGCAGGCCGACCGCCTGATCCTCGCCACCGACCCCGACCGCGAGGGCGAGGCGATCAGCTGGCACGTGCGCGACCTGCTGG
>JAJXVK010000157.1 GCA_021782155.1 Pseudomonadota bacterium | reverse complement strand
TCGAGCAGGACCAGGGGCCGCACCGTGACGCCCGGCGTGCTCATGTCGATCAGCAGGAAACTGATCCCCTCCTGCTTCTTCGCACCGCTGTCGGTGCGCACCAGGCAGAAGATCCAGTCCCCGAAGTGGCCGAGCGTGGTCCAGGTCTTCTGGCCGTTGACGAGGTAGTGATCGCCGCGCCGCTCGGCGCGCGTCCTCAGCGATGCCAGGTCCGAGCCCGCGCCGGGTTCCGAATAGCCCTGGCACCAGACGATCTCACCGCGCAGGGTGGGTTCGATCCAGCGGCGCTTCTGCTCCTCGGTGCCGAGTTCAAGCAGGGTCGGAACCAGCATCGAGACGCCTTGGTTGGACAGCCCCCCAGGCACGCAAGCACGGGCAAATTCCTCGGCGATGATCCGCGCTTCAAGGATGTCTGGCTCAGCGCCGTAGCCGCCATATTCGCGCGGAATGGTCCGCGCGGTGTAGCCATGTTCCAGCAGCAGGTTCTGCCAGGCGACCGCGTCGGTCGTCGGACGCGCCGCACGCTGTGCCGATTCCGGCGCACGCTTGCCATTGCGGGCGAGAAAATCGCGCACTTCGTCGCGGAAGCGCTCGTATTCGGGGCCATATTCGAGGTTCATGGCGCGTGCTCTCCACTCGCGGTCGGCCGGAACACCGGCAGCCGAAAATCGTCCCCCAGCGGCTCGAAGGTCAGTTCGACCGGCATGTCGAGTTTGACTCGGTCCTGAGCGCATTCGATCAGTCGGGTCGCCATGCGCACCCCTTCCTCCAGCTCTACTACAGCCGCAATGAACGGGATTTCGTGGGCAAATGCCGGGTGTAGGGCCTGGTGCGTGACGGTCCACGTGAACAACGTGCCCCTGCCGGTGCTGGGCTCCCAGGCGAACTCGGGAGAACCGCAGCGGGCGCACATGTAGCGCGGCAGATGGCGCCAGGTGCCGCAGGCGGAGCAACGCTGGAAATGCAGCTGGCCATCCTGGCACAGCCGCCAGAATTCCTGCTCTACGGGGTCCTGCGGACGCGGACGCGGCTTGGCAGGGGGGGGTTGAGCCTCATGCCGCTGCTTGGGAGGAAGTTCTGCATCGTGGCTCATGGGAACCTCCGCAAGATGGCGATGCTGCCGTCGCCCAGATCGCCCCAGCCCGTGACCAAGCCGGTCTGGGCGTTCTCGACCTGCCGATCGCCGCAGTCGTGACGCAGCTGTCGGACCGCCTCGACCACATGATTGAGGCCCCAGACATGCGCCTCACTGAGCAACCCGCCGTGAGTGTTTAGCGGATAGCGCCCACCAAGTTCAATTTGTCCGTCCCGGACGAAATCGAGTTGCCCTCCTGGCTCGCAGTAACCCAAGGCTTCCAGCTGCAGCAGAACCACGTAGGTGAAACAGTCGTAGATCTGCAGGAAGTCCATGTTCTCACGGCTAACTCCGGCCATCTCGAAGGCTTTCGGAGCGGCGTAGGAAAGCCCGATCTTGAACGGATCGGGACGCGAGGGAATGTCGTCGGCCGGATATGGGTGCCCTTCCGCAGCCCCGGCAATCGTCACCGGCACGTGGGGCATGTCACGCGCCTTGTCGATGCGCGAGACCACCACCGCGCAGGCTCCGTCGGTTTCAAGGCAACAGTCGTAAAGCCGGAATGGCTCAGAAATCCAGCGTGATGTGGCGTAGGTATCCCAGTCGAGTGGACGACCGCAGGTGAAGGCCTTGGGGTTTAGCTGGGCATGCTTGCGACAGGCCAGCGCCACCGCGCCCATCGCCTCTGGTCCGACCCCGAACAGTTGGGAGTGACGTGTCGCCAGCCAGGCATACATCTGCACCGGCAGAAAAACCCCATAGGGGATATAATAGCCTTGGATCGTGTTGGTCAGCGTGGTCATGTTCATCGACCGCGTCGCCGGCGCGCCGGGCTTGGAGCGCAGCGCGGAGAACCCGTTCCAGCCAAGGGTGACAAGGACATGGTCGCACAGGCCCGCGGCGATAGCCATGGCCGCGTTTTGCAACGCAGTCGTCGGACTTGCACCGCCCATGTGGACCGTCGCGGCATAACGCAGCACATCGATCCCAAGGTTGGCGGCCAACTCCTCGGACGTCGTATAAATCGGCGGCGGGATCATGCCGTCGATATCGCCCGGCTTCAATCCCGCGTCGGCGATCGCGCGGCGCGAGGCTTCCAGCATCATGTCGACCGCGCTGCGTTCGGTGCCCTTGACGAAATCTGTCTCGCCAATTCCGGTTATTGCGGCTTTGTCGGAAAATCCGGTCATGCGCGTCGCCCCTGGATCAGCGGAAACGGCTGGCAAGCGCGAGTGCACGTTCGGCTTCGGAAACCAGATCGGCCATTACTGCGGCGGCGGGGCGCACCGCGTGGATCAGACCGATCCCCTGTCCGGCGAAGCCGGGCAGGATATCCTTGCGCCTGGCCTCGATTCCGGCAGCCATGACCGGGCCCGAAATCATCGACTGATAAGGCATTGGCAACGGTTCCTTGCCCGCGTCAACCCAGGCGTCGGCCCATTTGTTGCGGATCATCCGCGCCGGCTTGCCGGTAATCGAGCGGCTGACCACGGTATCGGCATCTCCGCCCTCGACGATCGCTTCTTTTTGGAAGTCCTCGATGCCCGCTTCTTCGGTGGCAAGGAACGCGGTGCCGACCCAGGCCCCTTGCGCGCCCAGCATGAAGGCCGCGGCCACCCCGCGTCCGTCGGAAATGCCGCCCGCGCCCAGCACCGGCACCCGGTCGCCCACAGCATCGACCACCTGCGGGATCAGCGAGATTGTCCCGATCGGTGAATTGTGTCCGCCACCGTCATGGCCTTGGGCGACGATCACGTCGATTCCGCTTTCGACCACCTGCTGCGCGTGCTTGACCTTGCCGACCACGGCCATGACGATCGTACCGTTGGCATGGAGACGGTCCATCCACGGGCCGGGATTGCCAAGGCCGGCGGCATAGACCGGCACCTTCTCCTCGATCACCACTTCCATCTGCGCTTCGAAGAACTCCTTCGAGAACAGCGGCGGGCCGCCCCCGGCATCGCGTCCGCCAATCGCACGCCTTGCCGCCTCGCCGTCAGCCCTCACCAGCCCTTCGCGGGCCATGAAATCCTCCGCGAACTGGCGATATTCGGCCGCCAGCCCCATCGGATCGGCGGGCGCGGCACCGCTTTGCGGGGACTTGCCCAGGCGCACAGAGGCCGGCAGCAGGGTATCGACCCCAAACGGCTTATCGGTCAGTTCGCGGGTTTGGCGGATCCATTCCCGCAGTCGCTCTGGCGCGCAGGCTGCGGCGCCCAGAACGCCTAGCCCACCGGCATTGGAAACCGCAGCCGCCAGCGCTGGAACGCTTGCACCACCCATTCCGGCCAGGACGATCGGGTATTCGATATTCAGCAGATCACAAATGCGGCTGGTCAAGGCCATTGTCTCTCTCCCCTTCAGGCTTCCCGGTTTGCGTTCCCCCAGCGGACCTTTTGCGCGAGCAATGCAGGACTACGCTCTGCCAGATATTGGGTCGATCCATCGGTCAGCCGTTCCATCTGGCGCCGGGCACCCACAGCATCGCGCATCCGCACGGCTTGCAGCACGCGACCGAGGCACCGCAACTGGGTTTCGCGCTCCTGCGCCGAATAGCCCAGACCTTCCGACATGCTGCGGGTCAACAGGTGCAAAGCGGAGACCAACAGACCGAAGGTCGAGTTTCCGCTGGCCCAGCCCAGCAGATCGTGAAACCGACGATTGGTTTCCTCGAATTCCGGACCGTCCCGCTCGCGCTCGAGCCGCGCGAGGCAAGCCTCGAGCGCAGCAAGATCGGCGACGGTGGCCATTTCCGCGGCCCGCGCCGCAACCGTCGGGGCAATCGCTTCGCGCAGTTCGAGCAGGGCTCGAAGGTCGGTATCCATGAATTGCAGAATCAGCGCCATCGAACTGGCGAAATCGGCTGTCTGCGGACGGGTTATAACCGGCCCACCGCCCCGACCCTGAGTGAGATGAATCACACCCTGCAATTCGAGAAAACGCAGAGCCTCGCGCAGCGTGGCGCGTGCCACATCATAGCGCGCCAGCATGGCGTCCTCGTGGGGAAGCCGGTCACCCGGTCCCTGCGCATTGCTCTCGATATCCTCGACAATCTCGCGGGCTAGCACCAGGGCGCGCTTGGCTTTGGTCTGGCCAAAGTTTGCGGCAGGCTCCGCTGGGAGGACAGGGCTTGGGCTGGATTTCATCAAACTCTGATAAGAATTAATCGAAATGCTGTCAATGCTCCCGCACAAACTGCCATACACTGGAGGTTTCTGGATAAACTCTTATACTACTTATTGACGAATCGGCGATCTGCCCTTAATCCAGCCCAAGAGCAGACCGAGATGAGGGAGGTGACCATGACCACTCAAACAATTCCGCAGGAACTGGACGGTGCCGAGCTTGCCCGGGCTGTTGCCGACATCCCTCTTGCGGAAATCGACGTTGCTCGCCCCAGCCTGTTCCAGAGCGACAAGGTCGGGACCTTCTTCGAGCGGCTGCGACGTGAGGATCCGGTCCACTACTGCGCCGAAAGCGCCTATGGCCCCTACTGGTCGATCACCAGATACAACGACATCATGGCGGTCGACACCAATCACAAGGTCTATTCATCCGAAGCCAAGCTGGGCGGGATTGCGATCCAAGACATGCACAGCGACCAGAGCAATCTCGAACTTGAGATGTTCATCGCCATGGACCAGCCCAAGCATGACGCGCAGCGCAAGGCGGTCACTCCGGCAGTGGCGCCTTCGAACCTGCTGCTGCTCGAGCCCGTGATCCGCGAACGTGCCGGAGAAATTCTTGATTCGTTGCCGGTCGGTGAGGAGATCGACTGGGTCAAAAGCGTTTCGGTCGAGCTGACCACGATGACGCTGGCGACCCTGTTCGATTTCCCTTGGGAAGAGCGAGCCCGCCTGACCCGCTGGTCCGACGTCACGACCGCCATACCTGGAGCGGGAATAGTCGATTCCTTCGAACAGCGCCGCGACGAGCTGATCGAGTGTGCGATGTATTTCAAAGGGCTCTGGGAGCAACGAATCGACCAGCCGGGGGGCACCGACCTGATTTCGATGATGGCGAATTCGTCGGCCACGCGCGAAATGCCGTTCCTCGAATTCCTGGGTAACCTGCTGCTTCTGATCGTGGGCGGAAACGACACTACCCGCAATTCGATCAGCGGAGGAGTCCTGGCGCTGAACCGGCATCCTGATCAGTATGACAAATTGCGGCGCGACCCTGCCCTGATCGGCAATATGGTTCCCGAAATCATCCGCTGGCAGACCCCGCTCACCCACATGCGCCGAACCGCGCTGGAAGACAGCGAGATCGGCGGGAAGCGCATCGCCAAGGGTGACAAAGTCGTCATGTGGTATCTTTCGGGCAACCGCGACGAAACGGTGATCGACCGGCCCGAAGAATTCATCATCGACCGGAAGAACCCGCGCCAACACCTTTCGTTCGGCTATGGCATCCATCGCTGCATGGGCAACCGCCTGGCCGAATTGCAGCTTCGGATCATCTGGGAGGAAATCCAGAAGCGCTTCCACTTCGTGGAGGTCGTTGGCGAGCCCGAGCGCCTGCTTTCCAATCTCGTTCGCGGCATCACCCGCCTGCCAGTCAAACTTCACGCGCATTAATTTGCGCGCCAAGGGAAAGTTGCAGTTCTATGGTCAAGGTCACCTTTGTTGCTCATGATGGTCGCCGGTTTCCCGTTGAAATCGCATCCGGTATGACGGCGCGCGAAGCGGCACTGTTCAACGATGTTCCGGGAATCGACGGCGATTGTGGTGGCCAATGCGCTTGCGCCACATGTCACGTCCATGTCGATCCGACATGGATCGACCGGGTCGGATGCCTTTCCGATGGCAGCATGGAGGCCGATTTGCTTCAATTTGCCGAAGGGACGACGGAAGAAAGTCGGCTGGCTTGCCAGATCACGCTTGATGATCGGCTTGACGGGCTACTCCTCCATGTCCCGGAGCAGCAATACTGACCCGATGCTGACCGGCACCTTTCGTCCGCATTTCGCAGGCGCGCAGCATCATCGAGACCTGGTAATCCCGCATCACGCCGAGCGCCGCGTCCCGTCGCTGACCTGGCGTCGTCAGACTTTTCCCAACAGGTCCTTAAGGATCGCATTGTCGAGCACCGTCTCGGCCAGCAGCCGCTTGAGCTTGCTGTTCTCTTCCTCGAGCTGGCGCAGGCGCCGGGCATCGGACACCTCAAGCCCGCCGTACTTCGCCTTCAGCTTGTAAAACATCGCCGGGCTTAGCCCGTGCTTGCGGCAGACCTCGGCTGTCGACAGCCCCGCCTCCTGCTCCTTAATTATCCAGATGATCTGTACCTCGGTGAAACGGCTCTTCCTCATTCGTCTGCTCCTTCGAGTGGGGCAGACTCTACATCAAATCGAGGGACCCAGCGGGGGGGGGCAGATCAGATGGAATACGGTTTGATAATTCCGCAAGGATCTCGGCACGATCCGAGACTGGAGCAACTGATCGCTTCTCACCCGGATGTTCCAGACGGTGCAAGGGCGCTAGCTGACGTACTGCTGCAGAACGTGAATTCGCTTTCTGACGAGATTTCCGCGCTCGATAGATAACTGAGTGCCCGCGCAAGAAGAGACGAAATAGCGTCACGGCTGATGACGATCCCTGGGATTGGCGCTATTTGTGCGACAGCTATTGAAGCTTTGGCCCCGTCACCTGAAACATTCACAAAGGGTCGTGATTTTGCCGCTTGGATCGGGCTTACGCCAAAAGCAGAATTCTTCAGGCGGCAAAGAGCGCCTCGGGCGGGTCTCAAAAATGGGCCAGCGAGATCTGTGTCGGTTGCTGGTTCTTGGCGCTATTGCGGTTGTTCGCTGGGCACGGCGTCGCGGTGCGACTCCCGGCACATGGCTGGAACGAATGATCGCAACAAAACAGCCAAAGTTCGTTGCATTAGCATTGGCTAACAAATTGGCGCGCATTGCGTGGTCACTAATGGCACGTCGCGGCGTCTATCAAGCTCCAGCATCTTATGTTGCATGACGTAAGGCCAGGCTGCGAGACGTCGGAAATCTGGTGAGGTCAATCGGAGAACTATGGGCAAACGGTCAGAGACGAGATTGGAAGAACCAATAGGTCGATGAGTGCCTCGAGCACGCCTAGCCGAACTGGATCCGATCTACGAATTCGATAAGGGCCCGCGACGTGTTGAAGTCGCTTTATGAGGCCGGACACACGTCAGCACCCGACCACATGCCCATTCCGACGCTAAATCTCGCTTGCATTTATCGGGGCGTCCACACACGCCGTACTCCTTACCGACCAGCGCGTCCAAGGCGTCAGGCCCTTTGCGGAAATCCACCGGGCGCGTCGCGACCATCACGCGCGCGCCAGCATCAGGTCCGAACATCGGGTTGCCTTTAGCGCTTCGATCACCGCGGCAAACGCGCCGGCATCGGCGCCGCGCGCGATTTTCACCGCTACACCGTCAATCTCCAGTTCTACCGCAGCCGTTGGCGCACGCCGCCTCTGCCGGGCTCGGCGGGCTGGTGCCGGATCCGGTTGTGGCCC